>DASSLH010000032.1:0-10607 GCA_035689625.1 Candidatus Methylomirabilota bacterium
AGCTTGGCCCTCGCGAACGTGCCGTCGTCGCGCGCGATCTGCTCGACGGTCTCCACCAGCAGCCGCTTGATCGCCTCCGCGTCGCCGGCGGGCACGCTGGAGAACGCCGCGGTCAGGCTAACGTCCGCCATCGTCGTACACCTTCAGGATGTCGGCGTGCGCCTTGGCGGCGTTGGCGCGGATGGCGAAGGAGATCGCCTCGCGCACCTCGTCCTCGCTCGCCCCGCTGGCCCTGGCACCTGCCAGGTCGCGCTTGGCTCAGTGGGTGTTGCCGACGGCGAGATTGGCGGCCAGGTAGCAGAGATAGGCGGTCTTGGGATCGAGCGCGCCCTTCGTGTACTTCCAGGAGGCGATCACCTTCTCTTCCATCGTCATTTCCCCATGAGGATCTTGGCGATCTCGCCGGGCGCCGTCACCATCGCGTCGTGCCCGGTCTTGACGTCGTGGAACGTCCACTTGCGGTCGTCGCGTAGCCGCTCGGCGATCGGATCGAACGGGCCCATCGCCGGCTTCGAGCAGTAGATGTAGGTGCGCTCGAGCCGCTCGCCGCCGGCGGCCGGCAGCGGCTGCTCGAAGGTGCGGAACGGCTGCGGCACCAGGTGCTTCGTGAGCCACTCGGTGTCGCGCTGGCTGGTGACGCCGAAGCGCTCGGGCGGAAACGGCGGCAGCTTCCAGCCCTCGCCCTGCGCGCGCACCGTCTCGCGCAGGGCCTCGGCGCGCGCGGGAAGGTAGTCGAGCACGCACGTGCCGGCCTCCGGCACGAACGCGTCGACGTAGACCAGCTCGCCGATGCGTCCGGCGGTGGCGCGCGCCGCCGCGCCGGTGATGACCATGCCGCCGTAGGAGTGGCCGACCAGCGTGACGCCGCGCAGCTCCTCGGCCTCGAGCGCGGCGACGACGTCCTGGATGTGCAGCTCGAGATCGATCTCCGGGCGCGCCAGGTGGGCGCGTTCGCCGAGGCCGGTCAGCGTGGGCGTGTAGACCTCGTGGCCGGCGTCGCGCAGCAGGCGGGCGACCTTGGCCCAGCACCAGCCGCCGTGCCAGGCGCCGTGGACGAGCACGAACTTCTCGATGGCCATCGGCTAGTGCCCCGCCGCCGAGGCGGCGCTGTACTGCTCGCAGCCGGCCTCGAGCCCCTTGGCCGTCACGCGGATCGCGACCGGGCGCGCGAAGTTCAGCGAGGAGTACGACTCGGCCTTGGGCACGACCTTGTGACCGCGCTTGGCCAGGCCGGTCAGCGATTTGTCGCCGACCCGGGTGCTGACGAGCACCTCGGCGCCCTCCGTGTGCAGCCGCGGCGCCTCGACGGCCGCCTGCGCCGTCGCCTTGCCGTCCACCAGGTTGCTGATCACCTGCGGAATGGCCGAGATGATGCCGCGCCCGCCCGGCGCGCCGACGGTGAACGCCGACGTGCCGCGGGCGAAGCCCAGCGCCGGCACCATGTTGACGAGGCCGCGCTTGCCCGGGCCGACCGAGTTCGGCTTGCCCGGCTCGGGGTTGAACCAGATCATGCCGTTGTTGAGCAGGATGCCGGTGCCCGGCACGACGACGCGCGAGCCCCACAGCGACACCGCGGTGTTCGTGAGCGCCACCATGTTGCGCTGCCGGTCGATCACGCCCAGGTGCGTCGTGCAGTCGTCGGTGGCGCGCGGCGGCCGCCTGCGCGCCGGCCGGCCGCGACGGATCTCGGCCGCGACCTCGCGCGCGTACTCCTTCGACGTCAGGCGCTCCCACGGCGCCTTCACCATGCTGGGATCGCCGAGGTGCTCGAAGCGGTCACGGAACGCGCGGGCGATGGCGCACGCGCGCGCGTGCAGGCCGTCCACCGTCTGCCAGCCCACCCGCGCGGACGGAAACTCGCCGAGGACGTTCAGGATCTCCAGCGCCGTCACGCCGCCGGTGGCGCCCGGCGAGAACGCCAGCTCGACGTCGCGGTAGCGGCCGCGCAGCGCCGGCTCCACCAGCACGCGGTAGTTGGCGAGGTCCTCGCGGCGGATGAGGCCGCCGTGGGCGGCCATCTCCTCCACGAGAGCCTGGGCGATGGCGCCGCGGTAGAAGGCGTCGGCGCCGTCGCGCGCGATCAGCTCCAGGCTGCGCGCCAGGTCGGGATAGATGGACGTGTCGCCGGGCAGCAGGCCGGCCGGGCGGTGGCTCCACTGCCCGTCGCGCAGGTAGTTCTTCGCCGTCGCCGGGAACGCCGCCAGCTCCTGGGCGAACTTCGCCTCGTTCTGGCTCAGGTACCAGTCGGTCTCGAAGCCCGCGCGCGCCAGCGCGATCGCCGGCGCCAGCACGTCCTTGAGCGCCATCGTGCCGTAGCGCTCCAGCGCCAGCGTGAGGCCGGCCACCGAGCCCGGCACGGCCACCGAGCGGTGGCCGTACTCGTTGGCCGCGTTCTCGGTGCGCGGCCAGGCGAATAACCCCTCGGAGACGCCGCCGACGACCTTGTAGATCCCCTCGTGCGCCGCCAGCGGCGCCACGCCGTTGAAGTTCAGCGCCACCGTCTCGCCCTTCCGGGCCAGGTGCACGAGCATCGTGCCGGAGCCGGCGACGGTGGACATGAACGGCTCGATGACGGTCATGGCGAACGCGGTGGCGACGGCGGCGTCCACGGCGTTGCCGCCGCGCGCGAGGATCGCCGCGCCGACCTCGGCGCCGCGGGGATGCTCGGCGACGACCATGCCGCGGGCGGCGAGCGGCGTCTGCTTGGTGACGACGAGACGGGAACGGATCATGTGACCTCCGGGGTCAGCGGGGCGGAACGTACTGGGTGATGTCGATCAGCCGCTGGCCGGCGAAGAACAGGTTCCAGCCGAGGGGATACACCCAGACCTCGGTGGCGTTGCCCTGGATCTGCGGCCAGTAGCCGCGCGCGATCTTCTGCATCTGGTCCTGGTCGCCGCTCACCGTCACCGGGGCGCCGAGCAGGATCAGGATCTGCTCCTTGTCCATGCCGACCTGGGCCTGGCGCAGGAACTTGAACGTCGAGACGTCGAGCGCGTTGGCCTTGTCGGGATGCTGGGTGAGATAGGCGCTGATGCGCTGCTCGATCTGCTCGTCCCACTGCCGCTTCTCGTCGAAGGTCGCCTCGCGCCCCGTCTGCTCCAGCACGCGGTAGTTGAACATCTGCTGCGCGCTCGGCCCCTGCGTGGTCCGCTGCTCCACCGCACTCCGCGTCGCACACCCACCCCCGTCGAGGACGGCCACGGCGAGCATGCATACGCCCAGGATGGCTCTACGCTCGACGGTCGACAACCGAGGCCGATGGAGCATCACGCGCGCCAGAATAGCAGAGAGCCCGTGGGACGCGCGCCGACATATGTCCCGCACGGGGGGGGGGCTTGGGGGGAGCGGTGCGCTCCCCACAACTAAATCAACGCGCTCTCCAGGACAATGCCGCGATCCACCGCCCTCGCCGCCTGCGCGAGCACGCGGCTCACGGCCGGCGCGAGCTCGGGGCTGTCGGCGAGCTGGCGGAGCAGGTCGATGAGGCGGCGCATCGCGCGGATGAGGTCGCCCTCGTGGCCGCCGAAGGCGCCCTCCACGATGCCCGACCAGTCGTCCTCGCCGGAGGCCCAGCGGTAGACGGCCGGCATGAAGCCGGGCTGCACGCTGATCGGCATGCCGAGGTGCCGCGCGCGCTGGGCCTGGAAGACGGCGTCGGCGGTGGCGATCAGCGCGTCGATCCTGCGCCGCAGCCGGCTGCTGCGGCGCAGGAACGCCCGGGCGATCGTCGGCTCGCCCGAGCGCGACTCCTCCAGCAGCCCCGAGCAGAGCGCGGCGGCCTCCGGCACCGTCGCGTCGTCGAAGAGCCGCCGCCACACCGCCTCGGCCACCAGGAGCTCGTTGTCGTGCCGCAGGCCGGCGATCAGCCGGCCCTTGGCGGTCAGCGCGCGGTCGTGCACGGCGCCGAACTGCTCGAGCACCTCGACGACGCGCAGGAACTCCTGCCAGTAGGCGCCGCGCACGACCTCCAGCGCCTCGCGCCGCTGGCGCAGCCGCTCCTCCATGCGCTCGATCTCGCGCCACACGCGATCGCAGGCCGCCGTCGCGCCCCACGGGCAGCGGTGGCACTCGATGGCCGACAGCGCGGCCTCGGGGCCGTGCGTGCGCTCGCGCTCCATCAGCGCCGGCACGTCCTGGCGCGCGAGCTGCTCGGCCAGGATGCGCAGCTCGCGGTTGTCGTGCCGGCCCTCGCGGTGCAGCTCGCGGGGCACGTGCATGGGCGGCGCGGCCCAGAAGATGCGCTTCACGAGCCCGCTCTTGAGCCGCACCACGGCGCCGTGAGGCAGCAGGGCGTCGAAGAGCACGCGGTGGCCGCGGATCGCGTGCACGCGCAGGATCATGGCCAGGCTCGGCGCGCCCTTGCGCCGGACCAGCGCCAGGCGACCCGGCTCGGCCTCCACCGGCGAGCGCTCGCCGCGGCGGCCGCCGCGCCCGGTGGCCTGCCGGCGCGCCTCCACCTCCTGCCGCGCCCGCCGGTAGCGGCCGATGCGCGCCAGCTCGCCGCAGGGCGCCTCGTAGCGGCGCGCCTCGGCCAGGCCGCCCACGAGCGCGCGCACGTCGTGCTCCATCTCGCGGATGCGCTTGAGGTTCTGGTACTGGCCGAACGAGGACTCGATGCGCCGGCGCAGCGCCTCCGGCGGCGCCCCGGTGCCGAGCAGCGCCGCCACCGAGCCGTAGCCCAGCTTGAAGCGGCTCTCGATCGGCTCCGGCGAGCCGTCCACCACGCGCAGCACGTCCTCCAGCCCGTCGCGGGCGTCGAGTGCGATCACACACTGCCCCTCGGGATCGATGCCGCGACGCCCGGCCCGGCCGGCCATCTGCGTGAGCTCGTTGTGCGTGAGCGAGCGGAAGCCGCGGTCCGTGCGCTTGGTGAGCCCCTGCAGCACGACCGCCCGGGCCGGCATGTGGATGCCGAGCGACATGGTCTCGGTGGCGAAGACGACCCGGCAGAGGCCGCGCTCGAACAGCGTCTCGATCAGCCGCTTGAGGCCGGGCAGGATGCCGGCGTGGTGCAGCGCCACGCCGATGCGCAGGCCGCGGAACACCGACTGGCTCAGCGCGGACTCGCCGAGCGCTGGCTGATCGCCGAGCGCGGCGGCGATGGCCTCGTCCACCTCGCGGCACTGCTCGCGCGTGATGAGCGGCCGGCCCTCGCCCAGCACGTCCTCCAGCGCCCGCTCGCAGCCGGCCCGGCTGAAGATGAAGTAGATCGCCGGTAGCCAGCGCCGCTGCGCGAGCGCCTCGATCATCACCGTGGGATCGACCACGCGCCGCGTGTACCAGCGCGTGCGGTCGTCGGGCCCGCGCGGCTCGTCGCCGACCACCCGGGCCAGGCCGCGGCGCACCTCGGCGATGTCGTGGACGTCGCCGGCGAGGTCGGCGATCGAGTAGTGCAGCGGCACCGGACGCTGCGGGTGGTAGATCGGCACGATCGGCCGGTGCACGATCGAGATCCAGTCGGCGATCTCCTTGACGTTGGCCACGGTCGCCGAGAGCCCGACCAGCAGCGTGTCGTCGGGGGCGGCGACGATGATCTCCTCCCACACCGTGCCGCGGCCCTCGTCGCCCATGTAGTGGCACTCGTCGAGGACGATGTACTTGAGGTTCTCGAAGCCGCTGCCGTAGAGCGCGTTGCGCAGGATCTCGGTCGTCATCACCAGCACCGGCGCCTGCGGGTTGACCTTCACGTCGCCGGTGAGGATGCCCACGCGGTCCTCGCCGTAGGCGCGCGTGAAGTCGCCGAACTTCTGGTTGCTGAGCGCCTTGAGCGGCGTGGTGTAGGCGATACGGCGGCCGGTCTCCAGCGCCTGCTGGATCGCGAACTCGGCCACCAGCGTCTTGCCGGCACCCGTCGGCGCCGACACGATCACGGATTGGTCGCCGGCGATCGCCCGGATGGCCTCGACCTGGAAGTCGTCCAGCGGGAAGGAATACCGCGCGCGGAAGCGCTCGACGGCGTCCATCCACTCAACCGTACCACGCGGGCGGCGGACAGACCGTATCGTTCCCGCGGCATTTCAGACGCGTCGGCCACCTTACGGTGTCGTCCGTGGGAGGCGTAGAATCATCGCCGTGGCGACCGAGCGCGTCGTGCTCACGTACGAGGACTACGCGGCGCTGCCGAACGACGGCCGGCGCTACGAGGTGCACGACGGGGAGCTCTCGGTGACACCGTCACCGGGCACGCTGCATCAGCACCTCGTCGGCCACCTGGTTCGGCTGCTGGCCGACCACGTCGAGAGCAGACGACTCGGCGTGGTCTGTGTCTCGCCGCTCGACGTGATCCTGGCCGGCACGACCATCGTCCAGCCCGACATGGGCGATCGACGCCTGGGCGCTGGCCGAGCGCGCGTACCGCCTCGTCACGCGCGACGGCGGCCCGGTGGATCTCGGGCATAATGGCGCCGGAGGAGCGAGCGTGATCGTCTACCACGTCGGCATCACGACCATCGACGACTACGTGACCAAGCGGGAGCCGCACCGGCGCGCGCACATCGAGCGGCTGCAGGGCTTGCGCACGGTTGGCATCTGCCTGGGCGGCGGGCCCTCGCTCGACGGCCGCACGGCCGACATCGTCTACCGCCTGCAGCGCCCCGACCAGATCACGCACGCGCTGGAGGAGGATCCCTACTGGCTGGGCGGCGTCTGGACGCGCTACGAGCCGCGCTCGTTCGCGCAGTTCGTGGAGCCCTGGGAGCTGCCCCCGGTGGTGCTGGACGGCTCGCGGCGCGTCACGATCGTCGAGGGCCCGGTCGCCGAGCACGACATGGCCCAGCTGGCGCTGGTCGAGATGCGCGGCGCCGGCCGCCTGCACTTCGGCGGCTTCTTCGAGGGCGGCCAGACGTGGGCGCTCGTCAAGACCGCCGACGCCGACGAGGCGCGCGGCTGGTTCGCCGAGAGCGGCTTCTGGAAGCCCGACACGCTGAGCACCCGGCCCCTGCTGCACGTCCTCTAGCCCAGGGAGATCGAGCATGAGCGCGCTGCGTCCCGTCGTCGGTCTCGTCACCATCGGCCAGTCGCCCCGCGTCGACGTCGTCCCCGAGATGGCGGCCGTCATCGGTCCCGACGTGGAGGTGCGCGAGGCCGGCGCGCTGGACGGCCTCGCGCGCGCTGAGATCGCGGCGCTGGCGCCGACCGGCGACGACGAGATCCTCGTCACCCGCCTGGCCGACGGCACCTCGGTCTTCCTCGGCAAGCAGAAGATCGTCGGCCACGTCGAGGCGCGCATCGCCGCGCTCGAGCGCGGCGGCGCCACGCTCACCGCCCTGCTCTGCACCGGCGCCTTCCCGCCGCTGCGCGCCAGCCGGCCGCTGATCCAGCCCCAGCCGGTGCTGCTCGGCACGCTGCGCGGCATGCGCTGGCCCGGCGCCCTCGGCGTGCTGACGCCCTCCGAGCGCCACGTGCCGCAGACGCAGGCGCGCTGGCGCCGCGACGGCTTCGAGGCCGTCGTGCACGCGCTGTCGCCCTACGAGGAGGAAGATCCGGCCGCGCTGGCCCGCGCGGCCGCCGCCATGCGCGCGGCCGGCGCCGGGCTCGTGGTGATGGACTGCATGGGCTTCCGCCGCAAGACCCGCAACGAGCTGCGGGCGCTGACCGGCGCGCCGGTGCTCCTGGCCACCCTGCTCGTCGCCCGCGTCATCGCCGAGCTCGCCGGCGCCTGAGGCCGGCGCTGACCGAGGCCGACGTCAGCGGGCGGTGAGGTCGGACGTGCAGTGCGGGCACCGCCGCGCCCTGACGGGAATCGGCGAGGCGCAGTACGTGCACTCCTTCGTCGCCGGCGCCGGCGGCGCCGCCGGGGCGGGCACCCAGCGGTTGAGCTGGCGCACGAGCAGGAAGACGACGAACGCCACCACGACGAAGTTCAGCACGGCGTTGATGAACACCCCGTAGTTGATCGTCGCCGCGCCGGCCGCCTTGGCCGCCGCCAGGCTCGGGTACGAGCGGCCGGTGAGGCTCAGGAACAGGTCGGCGAAGTTCATGCCGCCCAGCGCCAGGCCGATGGGCGGCATGATGACGTCGTTGACGAGAGAGGTCACGATGGCGCCGAAGGCCGCCCCGATGATGACGGCCACGGCGAGGTCGACGACGTTGCCGCGCAGCGCGAATGCCTTGAACTCTTTCAGCATGGCGACTCTCCTCGTGGCGATTCAGATGCCCAGGTAGGCCTTGCGCACCAGCTCGCTGTCGCGCAGCTCGTGGCTGGCGCCCTCCAGTACGATGCGGCCGGTCTGCAGCACGTAGCCGCGGTCGGCCAGGTCGAGCGCGGCCGGCACGTTCTGCTCGACGAGGAACATCGTCAGTCCCTCGGCGGCGTGCAGCCGGCGCAGCGCGTCCATGATGGCGTCCACCAGCCGCGGCATGATCCCCAGGCTCGGCTCGTCCAGCATGAGGAAGCGCGGCCGCGACATGAGCGCGCGCGCGATGGCGAGCATCTGGCCCTCGCCGCCGCTGAGCGTGCCGGCGCGCTGGTGGCCGCGCTCGCGCAGCACCGGGAACAGCGCGAAGATCCGCGCCAGGCTCTCGGCCCGCGCGGCGGCGTCGCCGCGCCCGTAGCTGCCCAGGCGCAGGTTGTCGGCGACGCTGAGCCGGCTGAACAGCCGCCGCCCCTCCGGCACCAGCGCGATGCCGAGCTTCACGCGCTCCGGCGCTTCCAGGTCCGTCAGCGCGTGCCCGTCGAAGGTCACCTCGCCGGATTGCGGCCGTACCAGGCCGGCGATCGTCTTGAGCAGCGTGGTCTTGCCGGCGCCGTTGGCGCCGATGAGCGCGACGACCTCGCCGGGGCGCACGCGCAGCGAGGCGCCCTGCAGCGCGCGCACGCCGGCGCCGTAGGCGACCTCGATCCCGCGAACCTCGAGCAGGTTATCGGTGGGCACGGCGCTCGCCCAGGTAGGCGGTGATCACCTGCTCGTTGCGGACGACCTCCTGCGGCGGCCCCTCGGCGATCTTCACGCCGTAGTCGAGGACGACGACGCGGTGGGACAGCGGCATGACGACCTCCATGACGTGCTCGACCACGCACAGCGTCACACCGAGCTCGTCGTGGATGCGCCGCACGAGCTGCACGGCCGCCGTGGTCTCCAGCGGCGTGAGCCCCGACATCGCCTCGTCGAGCAGCAGCAGCCGGGGCCGCGTGGCCAGCGCGCGGGCGATCTCCATGCGCTTCTTGTCGGCCAGCGTGAGCGCGGCGGCGGCGACGTGCTCCTTGCCGCCCAGCCCCGTGAACTCCAGCAGCTCGTGGGCGCGGGCGCGCGCCTCGGCCACGCGGCCGGTGCGCTTGAGGCCGCCGCAGATGACGTTGTCCAGCGTGGTCATGCGGCCGAAGGCGCGCACGACCTGCCAGGTGCGGGCCACGCCGAGGCCGCAGATGCGATCGGGCCGTACGCGGGTGACGTCGTGCCCGTCGAAGAGGATGCGGCCGTCCTCGGGGTGCATGTAGCCGGTGATGCAGTTGAACAGCGTGGTCTTGCCGGCGCCGTTGGGGCCGATGAGGCCGACGATCTCGCCCGGCTCCACGCTCAGCGACACCTCGCGGTTGGCGATGAGGCCGCCGAAGCGCTTGGTGGCCTTCTCCAGCACGAGCAGCGGCGGCATCCTCATGCCTGCGCCCCGCCGCCCAGGCGCAGCCAGCGCCCCCACGGCAGCGACAGCAGTCCGGTCGGCCGCAGCGCGGCGATCAGCAGGATGATCACGCCGTAGACGATCAGGTCGATGCCGCGGCCGGCCAGGGGGCCGGTGCCGAGCGTCGTGCTCATGATCTGCGAGATCGGGATCAGGATCACCGCGCCCAGCACCGGGCCCCACAGCCGGCCGATCCCGCCCACGACCGTGGCCATGATCGGCAGCGTGGCCCAGTTCAGCTCGAGGACCTGCTCGGGAAACACCGACAGCGCCCAGAACGCGTAGAGCACGCCGGCGGCCGCGAAGACGGCGGCGGTGATGCAGCGCGCGCCGACCTTGTACAGCCGGCTGTCGATGCCGATCCCCTCGGCGCCCTCCTGGTCGTCGCGGATCGCGTGGAAGTAGTAACCGAGCTTGGAGCGCTCGACCAGCGCCATCAGGGCCAGCGTGAGGGCGAAGAGCGCCAGCGCCGAGTAGTAGTAGCCGAGCGCCTTGGTGGGGCCGGCGAACTGCAGCGCCAGCGCCGACTCCAGCGCGCCGGCGCGGCCCTTGACCGGGATGAACAGCCCCTGGCTGCCGCCGATGAGCTCCCACGTCGCGCCGATCGGCTGGGCGATCATCCAGATGGCCACCGTCGCGATCGCGAAGTAGTGGCCGCGCAGCCGCGTGAGCGGGTACGTCAGCACGGCGCAGATCACGACCGCGACCACCACCGCCGCCAGCATCCCGAGCCAGGGGTTGACCCCCAGCCGCGCGAACAGCAGCGCCGCGGTGTAGGCGCCGACGGCGAAGAAGACCTGCGGGCCGAAGTCGAACTGGCCGGCCCAGCCGCCGATGACGTTCCAGCCCAGGCCGAGCATCGCGTTGATCAGCACCAGGAAGCCGACGGTCTCGTAGTACGTGGTGCCCTGGATCTGCAGCGGGATCGGGTAGAGCAGCGCGGCGACGGCGCCCAGCAGCAGCGCCACGCGAGCGACGGTGCGGCG
>DASSLH010000033.1:0-4739 GCA_035689625.1 Candidatus Methylomirabilota bacterium
GGCGCCCACACCGGCTGGCCGTGGGTCGAGGAGCTCATGAGCGTCTGCTACAAGTGGGACAACGTCTGGTTCGGCATCGACGCCTGGATGCCGAAGTACCTCAAGCCCGAGATCATCAACTTCATCGGCAGCCGCATGGGCCAGGACCGCGCGGTCTGGGGCACCAACGGCCTGCCGTGGAAGGAGAGCCTGGACCAGGTCGACGGGCTCAATCTCAAGCCGGAGGCGCGTCGCAAGCTCATCCGCGACAACGCCCGCGAGCTGTTCCGCCTCTGAGCGGACGAGGAGGAACGCCATGAATGCCTGGACCGTCCTCTTGGGCCTCATCGTGCTGGCGGTGCTCTACGTCGGCGGCCCCGTCGCCATGGCCGCCTTCGCGCAGTGGCGGCGGCCGTGGCGCCTGACCTGCCCGCGCGGCGGCGAGATCGCCCAGATCCGGGTCGGCGCCACCCGCGCCGCCGTCGCCGAGCTCTTCGGGCGGCGCGTGGAGATCGAGCGCTGCTCGCGCTGGCCGGCGATGCTCGGTTGCCGGCAGGAGTGCCTGGCCCAGCCGGCCGGCACCTGGCAGCGCATGCGGCGCGGCGATCCGCCGCCGCGCCCGCGCGCGACCGACAGCGTGAAGATGATCGTGGTCCCGCTCGACGGCGACCGCGGCAGCGAGGCGGTGCTGCCGGCGGTGCGCGAGCTGGCGGCCGCCTCCGGGGCCACCGTGCGGCTGCTGCGCGTCGTGCGGCCGGTCGGCGAGGTGCGCTCCGAGGAGGAGGACCGCGTCGTCGTCTACGCCGACCAGGAGACGCAGCGCGTGGAGACGGAGGCGCGCGACTACCTGCAGCGGGCGGCGGCCAGCCTGTCGGGCATCCCGGTCGAGGACGCCGTGCGCATCGGGGACGTCGCCACCGCCGTCGTCGAGGAGGCGGAGGCGGCCGGCGCCGACCTCATCGCCCTGGCTGCGCACCGCCGTCACTGGCTGGGGCGGCTGTTCGGCCGCAGCGTGGCCACGCGCCTGCGGCGCGCGACGACGATCCCGCTGCTCCTCGTCGCCTACGGCAAGCCGGCCGCGGCCTGAGGACGGTGATGACGACGCGGACCCCGACCGAGCTGCTGCGCGAGGAGCACCGGATCATCCTGGCCGGCCTCGACGTCCTGGAGGGCGCCGCCGTACGCCTGCGCGGCGGCGGCGGGCTGCCCGAGCGGCTGTGGCCGTCGCTGCTCGCCTTCTTCAAGGCGTTCGCCGACCGCAACCACCACGCCAAGGAGGAGAACGCGCTGTTCCCGGCGATGATCAAGGCCGGCGTGCCGGGGCCGGGCGGCCCCATCGACGTGATGCTCGAGGAGCACGAGCAGGGTCGCGGGCTGCTGCGCGCGATGGATGCGGCCGGCGCGCCGGCCGAGCGCGCGACGCTGGCCGAGCGTTACGTCACGCTGCTGCGCGAGCACATCGACAAGGAAAACGGCATCGTGTTTCCGCTCGCCGACGCCGTGCTCGACCCGCCGGCGCAGAGCGCGCTGCAGCGCGACTTCGACGCCGTCGAGGCCGAGCTGGGCATCGCCGCCTCGCCCGACGCCGCCGAGCGCACCGTGAAGGATCTCGCCGCCTCCCTCGCCGGCTGAACGGGCCGACAAGCACAGAAGAGGAGCGCCCTGGCTTCGCCGGGGCGCTCCGAACGTTGGGGGGCTTGGGGGCCATGTCGGGGCCCCCATCTTCAGAAAAAGCGAGCGCCCCGGCTCCGCCGGGGCGCTCCGAACGTTGGCGGGTTGGGGGGCCCTTCGAGGCCCCCCATCTACAGCAAGAACATCAGGGGCAGGTCGTCCCGCCGTTGCTGTTGGCGGCGGTGCTGTCACCGCTGCCGCAGATCAGGAACACGCCGGTGGCGCTGCTGGAGTACTTGTACGACGTGCCCGAGCCCGTCCAGCCGGCCGGCAGCGTCGGCGTGCTGTTCATGAACGGACCGCCGACCTGGTTCTGGGCATTGGTCTGCTGCGTGAGTAGCACGGCCGGGAACGCGCCCGACTGGTTGTTCGCCGACGGGCAGGTCGTCGCCGACGAGCCGTTGTCCGGCAGGCCGCCGCAGTGCGCCGAGTAGATGCTGACCGCCGACGCCGTGGCGCGCGTGTCGGCCTGAGCCTTGGCGATCCGGGCCCGCGCCTGCACGTTGGCGTAGAGCGGGACGGCGATCGCCGCCAGGATGCCGATGATGGCCACGACGATGAGCAGCTCGATCAGTGTGAAGCCGCGCTGACCACCGAGACGCTTGGCAAAGAGACGAGTCATGACAGTCCTCCCCTGAATGTAGTGTGGAACCGGGCGAACGGTGCGAAGGGCGGGTTACGCGGCGGGAGGCGCGCGCGGACGATTCGGCTCGGGACGGCAGCCGATGACCGCACAGGTCTCGCCGCTCGCGACGCGGCCCGAGGGCCGCAGAACCACGAGCAACCCCTGGCGCACGGGCGCCATCGGGTCGCTGTAGGTGACGGTCTTGAGAATGAGGCCGTTGACGTCGCCGAGGTCCAGCGTGGTCGGGTCGTCCCAGCGGAGACCGTTGTCCACGTAGGCGTTCGTCAGCGCGTTCTCGCCACGCGCCAGCAGCGCGAGTGCGAGGAGCGCGACGGCCACGGACGGACGGAGCCAGCCCATTGGTGCGGCGGGGATGCACGTTCCTCGCCAGACCCGTTGCCAGAATGGCGGCAAAGGAAATCGCCTGGTTAGCTGCGCGCCGGATGTCCTGGAGTCAGCGCGAACGACGATCCACGGCAGCGGGGCTGCCCAAAACCGTCAGTGCGCGCGGATGCGGTCGGGGCTCCACGGAGGATCGAACGTCAGCGTCACGTCCACCTGCTCGACGCCGGCCACCTGCCCCACGGCCGTGCGCACCCACTCCGGCATGACGTCGTGGATCGGGCAGCCCGGCACCGTCAGCGTCATGGTCACGGCGACGTGACCGCCGTCCACGCGCACGCCGTAGACGAGTCCCATGTCCACGATGGACATGCCGACCTCGGGATCGTAGACCGTCCCCAGCGCGGCCATCACGTCGGCTTCGCTCACCGCTCCGCGTTCGACGGTCATCACGTCCTCCCAAGGTGCGCCGTCTCGACCGGCGCGACGGCGCGGCCGCACGGCATCAGGTGATGCACCACGTGCGCCAGCGTGGCGCCGAGCACCAGCGCGCCGGCGGCGAGCGTGATGCCGGCGGCGCGGATCCACGCCGGATCGCCGGCGAGCAGCGCGACCGTCAACCCGGCGAACCCGGCGGTGAGCAGCGCCCAGGCGACGCCCTCGGCCGCGGGCCACGAGAGATCGGCCAGCATCGGCACGCGCTCGCGTCCCACGCGGCCGCTGTAGGCACGGTACCAGACGAGGAAGGGCACGATCTTGAGCAGCATGCCGGCGATCGTGAGCGACGCCCAGGCGCCGAGCGCGAGCGCCGCGTAGGTGAGCGCCACGCGCGGCCCGCCGGCCAGGTCGAACGCCATCGCGAGACCGAGCGCGGCGGCGGGCACCAGCGCGACTGCACCGGTGAGGGCGAAGCGCAGGCCCCAGTCGAGCGCCGGACGCTTGCGGTCGCGCACCATGGCGACGATCCAGCCGAGATGCGCGGCGACCGCGGCGGCGACCGCCAGCGCGCCGGCGGCGAGCAGCGCGCGGCTCTCCACGATGCCGACGACGGTGGCCGGCACGCCAAGCGTCAAACCCCAGAGCTGCACGCGCCCCGGCCAGCCCTGCGGCTCGCGCGCCAGCAGGAACATCGGGTACACGCGGGCGGCGACGCCGATGACCATCGGCAGCACCCAGCCCAGCAGCGCCAGCTGCACGTGCGCGTGCAGGTTGTCGAACAGAGAGCCGGGCAGCACGTGCAGGAGCTTGTCGAGGCCGAGCACGAGCCCGGCGACGGTCGTCAGCGCGAGGCCGACGTGCCCCAGCGCGACCAGGCGCGCGGTGAACGTCCAGCGGCCGAGGCTCCGCACCGTGAGCGCGACGTTGAGCAGGTGGGCGGCGACGCCGAGCGCGACGAGCCCGGCCGCCCACACCAGGCCGTTCCACTGGCCGATGAAGAAGTGGCCGACCATGCCGGCCACGCCGGCCGTCATGAATCCCAGCTGCCAGCGGGCCAGGCGCTCGCTCCACACCGCGCAGCCCAGCACGATCGGCACGATCTGGTACGAGGCGCCCATGATCGTGAGCGTGATCCAGCCCAGCGTCACCGTGTGGGTCAGCGCCAGCACGCGCGGGTGGTAGTAGTGGCCGGCCAGCTCGGGCGCCAGCATCGGCGTGGCGACGGCGGCGGTGAGGAAGGCCAGCGTGGCGACGACGAGGTAGGCCAGCGGCAGCAGCGCCGAGGGCCCGCGCGCCGCCGAGGCGGGCATCATGGCGCGGCCGGCCGCGTGATGACGATGCGCACGACTCCGGCCGAGGGCTCGTCGGTGACGTGCCGGAGCCCGCGCTCGTCGAGCTGGGGGTAGAGGAACATCGGCCGCCGCTCGTGCAGCACGACGAGCCGGCCGCCGGGCGCCAGCGTGGCCAGGCGCTCGAGCACGCGCACCATCGGCTGCGGCGGCTCGAGCCCTCGCACGTCGATCGTGTCGTCCACGCCGGCCGCCGGCGTGGTGGTCGCCGGCGTCGCGGTCGCGACCTCGCCGCGATAGAACCACACGCGCCAGTCCTCGGGGGCCAGGCGCTCGGCGTAGTGGGCGAGACCGCGGCGGCCGAGCACGTCGTAGAGCGGCACCGGCTCGAACGG
>DASSLH010000034.1:0-4286 GCA_035689625.1 Candidatus Methylomirabilota bacterium
AGTTCTGCATCAGCACGACCGGACGGCGGCCACCGAACCAGGCGCCGGCCGCCACGCCGACGGCGGCGTCCTCGCGCACGGCGGCGACGTAGGGCGCTCGCCGGCCACCCTCGAGCTCGGCGATGAGGTCCTCGACGAGCGAGCACGGCACGCCGGTGAAGAAGTCGAAGCCGTGGCGCCCGAGCGCGTCGGCGAACTCGAGGCCGGCGATCACCGGCCGCGGCCCATCGCGCGCAGGAAGTCGCCCAGCGAGGCGAACCGCATGAACGGGTTGCCGCGCTTCTCGTCGCCGATCGTCGAGGCCGGCCCGCCGTAGTTGTGGCCGGGGAACAGCACCGTGTCGTCGGGCAGCGCGCCGAGCCGCTGGGTCAGCGAGTAGTACATCTCGGCAGGATCGCTGCCGGGCAGGTCCGTGCGCCCGCACGAGCCGATGAACAACGTGTCGCCCGAGATCAGCCGGCCGTCCACGAGGAAGCACTGCGAGCCCGGCGTGTGGCCGGGGGTGTGCAGGAAGCGCACGGTGAGCCGTCCCACCGGCAGCGTGTCGTGGTTGTCGACCTTCACGAGGTCGGTGCCCAGCCCGGGCAGGAACTCGCGCTCGGCCTTGTGGACGTAGACCCTGGCGCGGACCTTCGCCAGCAGCTCTTCCACACCCGGGATCCGCCCCGGCATGCCCCACGAGGCCAGGCTGCCGCCAACGTGGTCCTGGTGGGTGTGCGTGACGAGCGCCCCGATCAGCGTCATGTCGTCGGCGGCCGCGGTGTCCACGATCGTGTCGATCTCCCAGGCCGGGTCGATCACCACGCACTCGCGCGCCACCGGGTCGCCCAGCAGGTAGACGAAGTTCTGCATGGGCCCCAGCTCGAGCTGCTTCAGGTAGAGGTCGTGGTCGGCAGTCTTCACGAACCCTCATGCTACCCCACGGTCCCCGACTGCGCTAGAATGCGCGGACTGAACCACCGTTCAGCGCAAGGAGACGCGATGACGACCAGCGATCAGGCGGCCGCCCGGCGCGTGTCGTACCAGCTCGAGACGCTCTGGGACTACGACTACGAGCCCACGCACGCCGAGCTCGAGACGCTCTACGAGACCGCCAAGAAGAACCAGTGGAACGGGAGCACGGCGATCGACTGGAAACGGCCGGTCGGGACCGAGGGGCCGGTGCTCAACGTCCAGATGGCGTTCGGCGGCACGAACTTCTTCACGCGGCTGACGGCGGCGGAGCAGCAGGAGGTGGAGATCCGCGTCTCCGCCTGGCGGCTTTCCCAGTTCCTGCACGGCGAGCAGGGCGCGCTGGTCGTGTGCGGCCAGCTCGTGAACTCGATCCCCGAGCTGGACGCCAAGCTCTACGCCTCGACCCAGGTCGTGGACGAGGGGCGCCACGTCGAGGTCTTCGAGCGCTACGTCAAGAAGCTGCACCGGATCTACCCGGTGGACCCGCTGCTCAAGGCGCTGCTCGACGAGATTCTCGCCACGAACCTCTGGGAGCTGAAGCTGCTCGGCATGCAGATGATCGTCGAGGGCCTGGCCATCGCCGCGTTCAACGTCATGCGCCGGCAGACCGCCGATCCCACGCTCTCGCAGCTGCTCGACTACGTGCTGCAGGACGAGGGGCGCCACGTCAACTTCGGCTACTTCGCGCTGAAGCGCTCGATCCCCGACCTGGACGCCGCCAGGCGGGAGCAGCTGGAGGACTTCACGCTCAAGGCCTGCGACCTCATGTACGCGCGCGACGAGCGCACCGGCTTCCGCTCGATCCAGGGCGTCTGGAACGAGATGGGCTGGGACGGCGAGAAGATCTGGCGCGACACCGTGAAGAGCTCGCAGACGACGAAGGCCTTCAACAGCTTCCTGTTCCAGGACAACCTCATGCCGCGCCTGGTGCGGCTGGGGCTCATCTCCGAGCGCGTCGCGCCGCGTTACCGCGAGATCGGCCTGCTGGCTTAGACGGCCCTCGAATTGCACCACAGGTGCCTGACGGTAGGCTGCCGTCCGCGGGGCCTGCCGTCGGAAGGGGGTCCCGATGGCACGACCTCATCGCCTCGACAAGCCCGAGCCGCGCGTCGCCGTGGCCCCGGCGAAGGACCCGGCGCGCCAGGCGTTCCGCATTCTGCAGGTGGCGTTCGTGCTGGCGCCGATCGTCGCCGGCCTCGACAAGTTCTTCGGCCTGCTGGTGAACTGGGACCAGTACCTGGCGCCCAGCATCGCCGGCATGCTGCCGGTGGCGCCGCACACGTTCATGATGGCCGTCGGCGTGATCGAGATCATCGCCGGCCTCGTGGTCGCGTTCCGTCCGTACTACGGCGGCTACCTGGTCACGCTCTGGCTCTACGGCATCATCGTGAACCTGCTGCTGGCCCGGAGCTACTACGACGTCGCGCTGCGCGACTTCGGTCTCTCGCTCGGCGCCAGCGCGCTGGCCCGCCTCAGCCGCCGCTACGGCCCGCTGGCGGTGGACTGATCGAGAGCTGAACGCGGGCTACTCCAGCACGAGGAAGGCGTAGCCGACGGTGCGCAGCTCCTCGTCCACGGTGACGCGGACGCGGCGCTCGCGCCGCCGGCGCTCGGGGTCGGAGGAGGCGTCGTCCAGGCGCCGGCGCTCGTCGCTGCGCCGATCCCAGATCACCTCGACGTTGTCGGCGTCGGCGAAGGTCTGGCTGAGATAGCGGTAGAGGTCCGACCGGTCGCGGGCCACGATGAACAGCTCGCGTCGGATCGGTCGCATCGGCGGAGACTCTACCCTATTTCATCCCTTGAAGTCGTCCGGGAGTTTGGGGGCGGGGCCCAGCGCGCGGCTCTCCAGGCTGTAGATCGTCGGCGCGGCCCTGGTGCGGACGTAGGCCAGGTCGCCCTCGCGCTTGCCGACGACGACCGTGCCGATCTCGCCGCCGTCGCCGCGGAACATCGCGACCTCGAGCGTGGGCGTGTCCACGCCGTAGCGGGCGGCGTCCTGGCCGTCGGGGGCGACGACGTCCTTCCAGCGCAGGCCCCGCAGCGTGTAGAGCAGGTCGTCCACCTTGCCGGCGTTGGCGGCGCCCTTGACGGGCTCCAGCATCCGCCACCCGGTGTCGCCCTTGCGCTCGAGCACGACCGTCTGGCCGCCGGCCCGCACGCGCACGCGCTTGACGTCGCGAGGCTCGAGCGCGCCGAGCAGCCGACGGTCGCGCAGCTCGCTGGCCGAGCGGGCGAGCTCGGTCAGCGCCTTGCCGTCCACGAGCACGACCGGTCCCTTGCCGGCGACGGCGGCGTAGGCCGTCGGCGCGCCGCCGCGCGTGTCCTTCGACGGCGCCAGCAGCACGGTGGTCGCGGCGCCGCCGGCGTCGGTCAGCGTCACGCGCACCTCGGGCCGGGCCAGGTAGCGCGCGATGCCGCTGGCATCCTCGCTGAGGAAGGCCTGCGCGCGCAGCTCGCGCAGCTTCGTGAGCACGGCGCCGACCTCGACCTGGTCGGCCGGCAGCGGCTGCGGGCTCACCAGCTTCCACTGCTCCTTGTCACGGGCGGCGGCCACGTCGCCCTTGGGGCTGTCGATCTCCAGGCGGGTGACCTTGTCGCGATCCATCGCGACCACGGTCTTGTCGCGCAGCACGGCGACGTTCCTCGGCACCAGCTTGAGGATGTCCTCGGGCAGCAGCAGCACGCTCGGCTCGCCCGGCCGCATCGCGTAGACGCCCTTCTTGGCCGCGTCCACCTGCCCCAGCAGCAGCGTGCGGCTCGCCCGGTCCTTGTCGCTTCCGGTCTGGAGCACCAGGCGCGTGGGCCGGTCCAGGCCGTACGGCGCCAGCGACGGGGGCGACTCCGCGACGAACTCCTTCACGCGCTGGGCCGCGAGCTTGTCGAGGAACTCGGTGATCGTGTCGGCGTCGGCCGGCAGCGCGCGCGGCCGCGTCAGCCGCCAGCCGCCGTCGCGGCGCTCGACGGCCAGCGTCTCCTCGGGCAGCGCCACCTCGACGCCGTGCACGTCCTTGGCGTCGAAGGCCAGGACCGTGCGGTCGCGGAAGTCCGGCACCGGCCGGGTCGTGTCGCGCAGCACGCTCTCGCCCAGCACGAACACTGCGGGCTTGTCGCGCTCGCGGGCGTAGACCCAGACGCCGGTCGGGTTCTTGGCGCCGAGCTGCAGGCCGAGTGTCTTGCCGTTGCCCAGCGTCAGCGTGACGTCGGCGGCCGGCTTGTCCAGGCCGTAATCGGCCGGCGACTTGGGGTTGGGATCGATCTCGCGGTCGATCTTCGCGGTGAGGATCGTCGCCAGCGTCTCGTCCACCGCGGAGCGGCTGCCGCGCGCGCGCACG
>DASSLH010000035.1:0-3949 GCA_035689625.1 Candidatus Methylomirabilota bacterium
GCCGCTCTCGGCGCGCGCGCTCACGCCCAGCGCGGCCAGCGCGTGCTCGGCCAGCCCCTTGGCGTCGTAGACGTCCGCCGGCTCCGCCGGGGCGTCCCAGCCCGGGTCGCGGCGGGCGCCGCTGACGGCCACCGCCAGCCAGCGCGGCTCGGCGGTGCCGGTGTCGCCGCTCGCGGCCGGCTCGTAGGTGCGGGCGATCTCGAACACGCGCACGTCGGGCTGCTGCCGCCGCGCGTTCGTCGCCACGGCGCCCAGCACGCCCTCCAGCGGATGCACGCGCAGGTGCGAGGCGTCCTGGCTCAGCGGGTTGAGCAGCGTGACCGGCCGGGCGCGCCCGTCGAGCGCGGCGGCCCGCGCCGGGTCGCTCAGGCTCAGGGTGACGGCCTCGAACAGGCCGGCGCCGACGAGCGCGCGGCGCACCAGGCCCTCCTGGCGCAGCCGGTCGGACTCGCGCGCCACGCGCAGCGTCTCGCCGCCGGGCAGCGTCGAGGGCAGCTTGTCGTAGCCCCAGACGCGGATGATCTCCTCGGCGAGATCGTCCTCCATGGACAGGTCGCGGCGGAAGCTCGGCACGGTGACGTCCAGCCGCGCGCCGCGCTCGCGCACCTCGAGGCCGAGGCCGGCCAGGATCTTGCGGGCCCTGGCGCGCGGCGGCGCCACGCCCAGCACCCGCTCGACGCGCTCCATGCGCAGCCGCACGCGCACCGGCTTGCGGCGGCGCGAGTACACGTCGAGCATCCCGCGGGCGACGCTGCCGCCGGCCAGCTCGGCCATGAGCTGGGCGGCGCGGTCGTTGGCGTCCACCAGGCCCTCGATGTCGGCGCCGCGCTCGAAGCGGTAGGCGGCGTCGGTGCGCAGGCCGAGCGTGCGCGACGTGCGCCGGGTGGTGGCCGGATCGAAGTAGGCGCTCTCCAGCAGCACGCGCGTCGTGCTCGCGCCGACCTCGGAGTTCTCGCCGCCCATCACGCCGGCCAGGCCGATCGCGCGCTCGGGATCGGCGATGACGATCATGGACGCGTCGAGCGCGCGCTCCTGCCCGTCGAGCGTGCGCAGGCGCTCGCCGGCGCGCGCCCGGCGCACGACGATCGTCGCCTCGGCGACGCGATCGGCGTCGAAGGCGTGCAGCGGGTGGCCCAGCTCCCACAGCACGTAGTTGGTGATGTCCACCACGTTGCTGATCGGACGCAGGCCGCAGGCGCGCAGGCGCGCGGCCATCCAGGCCGGCGAGCGTCCCACCCGCAGGCCCGTGATCGCGCGCATGGTGTAGCGCGGGCAGAGGTCGGGCGCCTCCACGCGCACGCGCCCGAGCGCTCGCACCGGCTGGCGCGACTCGCGCAGCGCGATCCGCGGCGGCGTCAGCCGGCGCCCCGTCAGGGCCGCCAGCTCGCGGGCGACGCCCAGCACCGACAGGCAGTCCGGCCGGTTGGGCGTGATCTCGATCTCCAGCACGCGGTCGTCGAGGCCGAGATGCGCGACCAGGTCGGCGCCCAGCGGCGCGTCGCCGTCCACCACGAGCAGGCCGGCCTCGTGCTCCTCGCCCAGGCCCAGCTCGCGCTCCGAGCAGAGCATGCCGTGCGACTCCACGCCGCGGATCTTGGCGACGCCGATCGCGCGGCCGCCGGGCAGCGTGGCCCCGGGCGGGGCGAAGGCCGCCCGCACGCCCACGGCCGTGTTCGGCGCGCCGCACACGACGGGAAAGCGCGCGCGCCCGGTGCTCACGCGGCAGAGCACCAGCCGGTGGCCGTGGCTGTCGCCGAGCTCACGCTCGACCGCCTCGATCTCGGCGACGATGACGCCGCGCAGGTCGGGGGCCAGCGGCGTCACGCTCGGGATCTCGAGCCCGGCGTTCACCAGGCGGTCGGCCGCCTGCTCCGCCGTGAGGTCGACGTCGACGAGCTCGCGGACCCAGCCGTACGGGATCTTCACGAGAACTGTCGGAGGAAGCGCAGGTCGTTGTCGAAGAACAGGCGCAGGTCGTCCACGCCGTACTTGAGCATCGCGATGCGCTCGATCCCCATGCCGAACGCCCAGCCGGTGACCTCCTCGGGATCGTAACCGCCGTTGCGCAGCACCTGCGGGTGCACCATCCCCGAGCCGAGGATCTCCAGCCAGCCATCCTTGCAGGCGCGGCACCCGCTGCCCCCGCACATGAAGCAGAGCACGTCGGCCTCGGCCGAGGGCTCCGTGAACGGGAAGAACGAGGGCCGGAACCGCAGCCGCGAGCCGGGTCCGAACATCTCCCGCGCGAACAGCTCCAGCGTGCCCTTGAGGTCGGCCATCGTGATGTCGCGGCCGACCGCGAGCCCCTCGACCTGGTGGAACACCGGCGAGTGCGAGGCGTCGGCGACGTCGCGCCGGTAGACTCGCCCGGGCGCGATCGTCTTGACCGGCACCGCGCCCCGGGCCGCCCGCAGCGCGCGGATCTGCACCGGCGAGGTGTGCGTGCGCAGCAGCGTGGCATCGGAGACGTAGAACGTGTCCTGCATGTCGCGCGCGGGATGGTCGCGCGGGATGTTGAGCGCCTCGAAGTTGTAGAAGTCTGTCTCGATCTCGGGGCCCTCGGCGACCGAGAAGCCCAGGCCGACGAAGATCGCCACGATCTCGTCGTGCACACGGGTGAGCGGGTGGATGCCGCCGCGCGCCGGCCGCCGGCCCGGCAGCGTGAGGTCCAGCCGCGCGGCCTCGCGCTGCCGGCGACGCTCGCGGCCGGCCGCCTCGGTCAGCCGCGCCTCGAGCAGCGCCTCCAGCGCGCGCTTGGCCTCGTTGGCGGCGGCGCCGACCGCCGGGCGCTCCTCGGCCGGCAGCGTGCCGAGCGAGCGCAGCAACTGGGTGAGCGCGCCCTGGCGTCCGAGGTACCGGACGCGCAGGGACTCCAGGTCGGCCGAGGCGTCCGCCCGCTCGATCGCCTCGCGGGCCTCGCCGGCGATGGCGTCGACGCGCGGGTGCCCCACGATGTGGCTTAGCCCGCCGCCTGCGCCTTCGCGGTCTCGGCGAGCCTGGCGAAGCCGGCCGGGTCGCGGACGGCCATCTCGGCGAGGATCTTGCGATCGAGCAGCACGCCCGCCTTCTTGAGCGCGCTCATGAAGACGGAGTACGTCACGCCCGCCTGGCGGCAGGCGGCATTGATGCGCGCGATCCACAGGCGGCGCATCGTGCGCTTCTTGGCCTTGCGATCGCGGTAGGCGAAGGCGCCCGCGCGCAGCACCGTCTCGGCGGCCGGGCGATACAGCCGCGAGCGTCCGCCGACGTAGCCCTTGGCTTTCTTGAGGATCTTCTTGCGGCGCTGGCGCGTCTTGGCGCCGCCCTTGGCGCGTGGCATGCCCCTGGCCTCCTCTTACAGATACGGGACGAGCGTCTTCAGCCGCGGCTCGTCCACCTTGTCGATCAGCCTCGCCTTGCGCAGGCGGGCGCGGCGCTTGGGCTCCTTGCCCTCCAGCTTGTGCCGCTTCCAGCCGCTGCGGCGCTTGAGCTTGCCGCCAGCGGTCTTCTTCAGCCGCTTGGCCGCCGCCCTCTTGGTTTTCATCTTCGGCATTCGTCGTCTCCTAGTGCGCGGCCTTGGGGCTGAGCATGATGTGCAGCATGCGGCCTTCCATGCGGGGGTTGTTGTCGGCCACCGCGATGTCGGCCACCGCCTCCACCATCTTCTGCAGCATCTTCCAGCCGAGCTCGGTGTGGGCCATCTCGCGGCCCTTGAAGCGCACGGTGACCTTGGCCTTGTGGCCCTCCTCCAGGAAGCGGCGCACGTGCTTGACCTTGAAGTCGAAGTCGTGCCGCTCCGTCTTGGGGCCCATCTTCACTTCCTTGACCAGGATCGTCGTCTGCTTCTTGCGCGCCTCCTTCTGCCGGCGCGCCTGCGTGTACTTGTACTTGCCGAAGTCCATGATGCGGCAGACCGGCGGGCTCGCCTCCGGCGCCACCTCGACCAGGTCGAGATCCTGGCTGCGGGCGG
>DASSLH010000036.1:0-11010 GCA_035689625.1 Candidatus Methylomirabilota bacterium
CGTCACCATCAACTACCGGCTCGGGACCCTCGGCTTTCTGGCCCACCCGGCGCTGACCGCCGAGTCCTCGTACGGCGGGTCTGGTGATTACGGCCTCATGGACCAGCAGGCGGCGCTCCGCTGGGTGCAGCGCAACATCCGCGCGTTCGGCGGCGACGCCGACAACGTGACGATCTTCGGTGAGTCTGCGGGCGGCTACAGCGTCCTCGCGCAACTGGCCTCCCCGCAGGTGGCCGGGCTGTTCCACAAGGCGATCGTCGAGAGCGGCACATACTCGCTGACGCAGGCGCCGCTCGCAACGGCCGAAGCCCAGGGGACCGCGTTTGCGACGGCGATCGGTTGCGGCGACACCGCGTGCCTTCGCGCGCTTTCGGTTGCGGCGGTCCTCGCGGCTGGGCCGACGAGCACGATCTTCGCGAACCTCGACGGCTTCGTGCTCACGCAGTCGATGCTCGCGACGCTGACGAGCGGGCAGTTCAACCAGGTGCCGGTGATCGTCGGCTCGAATCACGACGAGTGGCGGCTCTTCGTCGCCCAGACAGAAAAGCTCACGGGCCTGCCGCTCTCCCCGGCTGGCTATCCCGGCGCGATCGCCGCGCTCGGCCTTCCACCCGCCTTCGTCATGGGCTTATACCCCCTGGCAGCGTATGGCAGCCCCAGCGAGGCGCTGGGCGCAATCGGAACCGACGTGGTCTTCGCGTGCAACGCGGCGAAATCGGCGCGGTTGCTCTTGCAGCACGTGCCCACGTTCCAGTACGAGCTTGCTGACGAGAACGCGCCGATGCTCTTCTTCTCTCCGCCGATCAGCTTCCCGACCGGCGCCTACCACGCCTCGGAACTGCAGTACCTGTTCGTCCTGTCGGAGACGCCGGTGCCCTTCCCGGGCTTCGGCCCGGCGCAGCAGCAGCTCTCCGACGCGATGGTGGGCTACTGGACGCAGTTCGCGAGGAGCGGCGACCCGAACTCCCCCGGCGGGTCGGCCTGGCCGCAGTACGACCCGACTCGTCCGGTTCAATCGCTGACGCCGCCGACGCCGGCGACGGAAACCGGCGCCAGCTTCCTCGGCACTCACAAATGCACGATCTGGGGCAACTGAGCTGACGCGACGGGGTGGAGCGAGCGTCGCGGACCCGCTTCACCCCGGCCGGCGGCACCGGACGTCGTTCGTGATCTTGGTCCTGCGCGCGGTGAGTTGAAGAAAAATGGTGGGCAGGGACGGGATTGAACCGCCGACACCAGGATTTTCAGTCCTGTGCTCTACCAACTGAGCTACCTGCCCGGACCCGGTAGGCCGAGGGCTGAGGATAGCAGAGCGGGCGCAGGGCGTCCACCTCACGCGCGCGGCGTGTGCTTGGCCAGGAACTCCTTGACGCGCGCCCGCGCGGAGGTCAGCGCGTCGCCGGTCTTCCACTCGACGATGTACTCGCAGTTGGGCAGCAGCCGCGAGAGCTCCTCCGAGATCGGCCGCGGGTGCGCCTCGTCGTTGCCGGCCAACACCAGGCACGGCGTGGCGATCGTCGACACGAACGCGCGGTCCACGCAGTACACGAAGCCGGGGCCGTAGAGATTGCGAAAGACCGCGTCGAGCACCGCGGGCGTGGCTTCCGGGTGATCGCTCAGCGTCTACGCCCAGGCGTCGAAGCGCGCGCTGCGGCCGGCCGGCAGCGCGCCCACGCGGCCGATGGGCTGCGCGAGCACGGCGGAAGCGACGCGGTCGGGCTGGGCCTCGAGCAGGCTGAGGATGAACGAGCCCCCGATGCACTGGCCGTAGAGATGGCAGCGGTCGATCTTCAGGTGATCGAGCAGCGCGAGATGATCGGCCGTGTAGGAGCGCCAGCCGTCCCCGGCGGTGATCGGCGCGCGCGAGCGGCCGCCGGCGTTGCGCTGATCCATCGCGATCACGCGGAAGCCGGTGAAGTCGGTGATCGGGTTGATCGGCGCCATCGGCTGGCCCCACACCGCGATCGTGGACTGCAGCCCGGCCGGCGCGAACGTGAGGACCGGGAAGCCGACGCCGGACTCCTCGTAATAGATGGTGGCGTTACCGTGCTGGAAGCTGGGCATGGCGGTGTCCTTTCGGGGCCGAGGTACGAGCGCTACTCGAGCAGCGTGACGATACCGATGCCGCCCGACTTCTGGAACATCAGGGTGACGACGAACGTCTCGCCGCGCTCGACGGGGCGCTGCAGGTCGCGGAGCACAATGTGGGCGCCGTCGGCGGTGAAGTGCACCGTGGTCGCGCCCGGCACGTCGAGGCGCGGGATGACGGCGCCGCCGCCGTCCACGAGCTGGGCCTGGCGCGCGACCGGCGTCTGCACGTCGGCGATGACGTCGCCGTACTTGCCGGTGCTCACGATGTCGGCGGTGACGACGAGGTCGGTGCCCTGGCGCACGGCGCGGCCGTTCTCGGTGCGGATGCGCACGCCGCCGGTGTCCATCACCGTCGGGTAGTGCACGCAGCCGGCCGCCAGCAGGCCGAGCGCGACGAGCGCCACGCGCCGGCGCATCAGAACCCCCTGAACGCGCCGTCGGCCACCATCGCCCGGAACGCGCGCTCGTAGCCCTGCACGGTGCGCTCGAGATCCTCGTCGGTGTGCACGGCCGAGATCCAGCCGTGGTTGGCCGAGCAATCCACGCCGTTGTTGAGCAGCGCGCAGCGCAGCAGGTGGTAGAGCGGTCCCTTGCGCGGGCGGTCGAAGCCGGCCAGCCCCGGCTTGCCCTCGAACGAGACGTGGAAGATGGACGCCTCGCCGAAGCAGGTGCCAGGCGCGCCGGCCGTCTTCAGCGCGTCGGTGAGCGCGGCGCGCAGCTGATCGCCGCTCTTGCTGGCGCGCGCCTGCAGCGCGCCGTCGGCGACGAGCTCCAGCGTGGCGATGGCCGCCGCCGCCGACAGCGGGTTGGCGTTGAACGTGCCGGCGTGGGCCACCCGCGAGGCGCGGTCCCAGTCGGGGTCGCCGCGGAACGTCAGCATGGACATGAGCTCGCGTGTGCCGGTGAGCGCGCCGCCCGGCAGGCCGCCGGCCACGATCTTGGCCAGCGTGGTCAGGTCCGGCGTGACGTTGAAGTACTGCTGGGCGCCGCCGGGCGCATAGCGGAAGCCGGTGATCACCTCGTCGAAGATCAGCACGACGCCCAGACGCGCGGTCAGCGCGCGCAGCTCGGCGAGGTAGCCGGGCAGCGTCGGGGTCGTCCCCGCCTGGCCGCCGGCCGGCTCCATGATCACCGCGGCCACGTCGCCGCGCTCGAGCACGGTCTGCGCCGCCTTGAGGTCGTTGGGCGGGCAGACGAGCACCTGGTCCATGGTGGCGCCCGGCACGCCGGCCGACATCGGCACGTCGTAGGGCGGATTGACGCCGGCGACGGCGCCGTCGTGCCAGCCGTGGAAGTGACCCGCGAACTTCAAGATCTTCGTGCGGCCGGTGGAGGCGCGCGCCACCCGCATCGCCAGGTGCGTGGCCTCGGTACCCGACATCGTGAAGCGCGTCAGCTCCGCGCACGGCACGAGCTGGTTGACCAGCTCGGCCCAGCGCACCTCCGGCTCGTGGCTGGCGCCGAGATGGGTGCCGCGCGCCATCTGCGCCTGCACCGCGCGCACGACGGCGGGATGGCAGTGGCCGAGGAAGAGCGCGCCGTGCCCCATCCAGTAGTCCACGTACTCGTGGCCGTCCACGTCCCACTTGCGGCTGCCGGCCGCGCGATCGACGTAGACGGGGAACGGCGTCAGGTGGCGGATGTCGTGCGTGATGCCGCCGGGGATCGCCTTCCGCGCGCGCTCGGCGAGCGCGGCCGACTTCGGATGCTTCGCGCGGTACTCGTCGTGGATGCTCATCACCGCTCCCCTCGTGCCCGCAGGTCGCCCCATGATAACCCGAGCAGCGCGACGAGCGCCGCGTGCGTGTCGGCGTCGAGGCCGTCCACCGTGCGCTCGTGGCGGCGGGTGATGCCGTCCACCGCGCCGGCGTCCACGCAGGCGGCGATCAGGCGGCGCTCGTCGTCGGGCGCGTGCAGCAGGCGCTCGCCGGTCAGCCGGCTCAGCTGCGCAACGATGCCGTAGGCGCCCCAGTTCGAGGCGCCGGCGACGACGAGGTGATCCACGCGCACGATCGAGGCGATCGCCGCCGCCAGCCGCCCCTCGCGGGCCAGCCGCGCGTGGACGTTGCCCATGCCGATCTCGTTGCCGCCGTCCCCGACGGCAATCGTCACCGCGCCGCGGCGGCGCAAGAACAATTCGTCCAGGGGACGGTTCCAGGCCTTCACCGAGACGCCGCGCGCGTTGAGGTAGTCGCCGGCGCGGCCGCGGCCGGGGCGCTCGATGGCGACCAGGTGCGTGGGGCGCTCGGCGCGGAGGAGGCCGGCGGCGGCGCCCTCCCCGGGCGGACAGGTCACGATCTCGGCCGGCTCGTCGAGGGTGGCCAGAGCAGATTTCAGGACCGGCACCACGGCGTCGTCGGTGACGTAGCGCACCTGGGCGCCGCGGCGGCGCAGAGCGCGACCGAGCACGGCGGCACCGGGCGGTCCGTCGGTCTCCGGCATGCCGTCGGCGACCACGAAGCCGGTGACGATCAGCACCCGGCGGGCCCGCAGCAGCGCGCGCGCCGCCCGGAGCGCGCCGCCCGGCTGGAAGAACGCCGCGATACCGCGGCCGCCGGGGTCGAGCGCGAGCAGGTGGTCGATCGGATCGCTGACGCGGGCGGCCGGCACGGCTCGGACGCTACCACCGCCACGACGCCGTGTGCAACGGCGTCGCCTGCCGGCCTTGGCGCGCGCCTTGCTCCCGTGCGAGGGCGGGGCCAGAAAGGTCGACGGTCATGAGCTCACGAGCCCTCCTGCCGGTCGCGCTCCTCCTGGTCGCCGCCGGGTGCGCCCACGCGCCGGTGGTGGTCAAGCACTCCTACGATTTCCGCACGACCGCGCTGTTCAAGCTGCCGTGCGACCAGGTCCGCAAGCCCGACGCACCGGTCGATCCGCTGGAGATCGAGCTGGTCGAGTGCAACAGCACGCGGATGGTCAGAATGGTGGAGAACTTTCTACGCATCCAGGAGTCCGACGCCGACCGGGGCATCGAGGGCGACACCCTCACCGACGTTCGCGCCAAGGGCTTCACGATCTACACCGACGCCACCGAGCGCCGGCGCCGGCCCAACACCCGTCCCCTCTACGGCAACGACGCGCTGGCCGCCGCCGGCATGGGCGTGAGCCCCCCGCCCCTGCAGACGCCGGCCGACGTGCGCGCCTACACCGACTTCATGGGCCAGCACTACGCCGAGGAGTACTACGAGCGCGACCTGCGCTCCGTCACCGACCGCTTCTGCATCAACAGCCGCGACTCGCGCGACATGGGCGACGATCGCACGTTCGTCATCGTCTGGCGCAACGGCCACGTCTACAAGCGCGTCATCAAGGGCGGTCCCATCGACAACCCCAAGCAGGAGAAGGGCTTCCTGATCTGCCCGAGCACGTTCATCGTCGACACGGTGACCGGTGGCCTGTCGACCGCCGCCCGCGGCATGGCGGGAGTGAAGTAGCCCAGTAGCGCGGACGGGTCTCGGTGAGGCACAGCGGCGGCGGCGCCCGGGCGGGCAGGCCTCGGCCGCGCCATCATGACGAGCCGTCGTCGCCGTTCGAGCGCGGGGCTCGGCGAGCGAGACGCCGACGATTCGACTGTCGACGACGCAACCCCCTCTGGGGGCCGGGGGGGCCGAGCGAGCCGTGCCCTGCGCGAGTTACGGCGACAGGCGAGTCATGCAGGCGCGGCCGAGGCCTGCCCACCCGGGCGCCGCCGCCGCTGCGCCTCAGCGCGTGACTTCGTAGAGGACGGCCTGGTACGGCGCGAGCGGGCGCGAGGTACCGGCACCGGCGAAGCGAGGGTCCTCGCTGTCCAGCAGGGCGCGGGCGCCCAGCGGCGGCGTGGAGGGCTGGGGCGTGGCGGTGAGATTGACGACGAGGCGAACGCCGGCGGCGTCGGGCCCCTGCCGGCTGAGCGTGAGCACGTGGCCCGCCGCGTCGACCTCGCAGCGCACGCGCTCCTTGCCGAGCGCGCCGAGCGCCGGGTGCTCGCGGCGCAGCTCGAGCCAGCGGCGGTAGTACTCGCGCAGCTCGCGGTGGCGCGGCGCCGCCGCCAGCGGATGGTTGAGCCGCGAGCGCAGGAACGTGGCCGGCTCGGAGGGATCGGGGATCGTGCCCTCCCAGCCGAAGGCCTTGAACTCCTCGGCGCGGCCCTTGCGCACGGCCTCCACCAGCGCGGGATCCAGATGCGAGGTGAAGTACTGGAAGGGCGAGGTCTCGCCGTACTCCTCGCCCATGAACAGCAGCGGCAGCGCCGGCGCCGCGAACAGCAGCGCGGCGGCGGCCTTGGCCGCGGCGAAGGGCACGATCGTCGAGAGCCGGTCGCCGACGGCGCGGTTGCCGACCTGGTCGTGGTTCTGCAGCGCGATCACGAAGTGCTCGCCGCCCAGGTCCTTGCTCGGCGTGCCGCGCGGGCGGCCGAAGTGCTCCGAGCGCTCACCCTGGTAGGCGAAGCCCTCGGCCAGCGCGCGGGCCAGGCCGCGGCCCCCGGCGAAGTCGCAGTAGTAGCCGCGGGCCTCGCCGGTCAGGCGCGCGTGGATCGCGTGGTGGACGTCGTCCGACCAGACGGCGTCCAGCCCCAGCCCGCCCCCGGCCGCCGGCAGCACGATCTTGCGGTCGTTGTCGTGCGACTCGGCCGCGACGTGCACCGGCCGCTCGAGCAGCGCGCCCTCCTCGCGGGCGGCCTCGGCCAGCTCGGTCAGCACGTGCACGGGGCTCTTGTCGAAGATCGAGTGGATGGCGTCCAGCCGCAGGCCGTCGACGTGGAACTCGCGCACCCAGTAACGGGCATTGTCGACGAAGTGCCGGCGCACGCCCTCGGCGTCGGGGCCGTCGAAGTTGATCGCGCTGCCCCACGGCGTCCGGTAGCGGTCGGTGAAGTAGGGCCCGAACTCGGCCAGGTAATTGCCCTCGGGGCCGAGATGGTTGTAGACGACGTCGAGGAACACGCTCAGGTTGTGGGCGTGGGCGGCGTCCACCAGCCGGCGCAGCCCGCGCGGCCCGCCGTAGGTGGACTGCGGTGCGTAGAGATGGGTGCCGTCGTACCCCCAGTTGCGGGAGCCGGGGAACTCGGCGACCGGCATCAGCTCGAGCGCGGTGATGCCCAGGTCCACCAGGTGCGGCAGGTGCGGGATGACGGCCTCGAAGGTGCCGGCCGCGGTGAAGGTCCCCACGTGCAGCTCGTAGAAGACGAGGGCGGCCAGCGCGTGGCCGCGGAAGCCCTGATCGGTCCACGGAAAGCGGCTCGGATCGACGACGACCGATGGCCCGTGCACGCCCTCCGGCTGGAAGCGCGAGACCGGATCGGGCCGGTAGCGCTCGCCGTCCAGGCGGTACTGGTAGCGCATGGCGGCGCCGACCCCACCCACGGTGGCCTCGAAGACGCCGTCGTCGCGGCGCACCAGCGCCTCCGGCTTGCGCCCCTCGACGATCACCTCGACCGAGCGGCAGCGCGGCGCCCACACCCGGAACGCGGTCCCGCCCTCCTGCAGGCTGGCGCCGAGATGAAGGCTTGCGCCCAGCGACTTCATACGGTCCAATGACCCTTGGTCGGCGCAGCGTCCGGTGCGCGGTGAAAGGGTCCTGCGGATGAGCTACCCGTTCTCACTGGTCCTCCATACCCATCTTCCGATGGTGGTCAATCACGGACGGTGGCCGCATGGCAGCGACTGGTTGAACGAGGCGACGTTCGAGTGCTACCTGCCGCTGCTCGAGACCGCGCACCGCCTCGTCGCCGACGGCATCTCGCCCAAGTGGACGATCAACCTCTCGCCGGTGCTCACCGAGCAGCTCGCCTCGCCGGAATTCCAGAAGGAGCTGTCCTTCTACTACGAGAACGTGCGGCGCGCCTGCGTGGAGAGTCGCGAGTTCTTCCAGAAGCTGGACGAGAGTCAGATCGTGGCGCTGACGTATTTCTGGGAAGAGTTCTACGAGCGGATGTGGGAGCTGCACCGGCGCGTCGGTGGCGATATTCCTGGCACGTTCGCCGAGCTGCAGCGCGGCGGTCACGTCGAGATGATCACGTGCGCGGCCACCCATGGGTATCTGCCGCTGCTCTCCCGCGACGAGTCCATCCACCTGCAGCTGCGCACCGCGGTCGAGACGCACACGCGTCACTTCGGCCAGGCGCCGACCGGCATCTGGCTGCCGGAGTGTGCCTACCGGCCGCGCTACGAGTGGACACCGCCGACCGGCCCCGACCGCGGCCGCGACCGGCGCCTGCGCCCCGGCCTCGAGGAGCTGCTCGCCCAGCACGGCCTGCAGTACTTCGTGGCCGACTCGCACCTGGTGGCGGCCGGCCAGCCGGTCTTCCTCTACCGCGACTACCTGCCGATGCGCACCGACCTCGGGCAGGAGCCGGCGCCGATGCCGACCTCGACGCCGCGCACCCCCTACCATCCCTACCGCGTGGCCTCGCGCGGCGGCACCGGCACCGCGGTCGCGTTCATCCGCGACCCGCGCTCGACGCTGCAGGTGTGGAGCCGCGACCACGGCTACCCGGGCGAGTTCAACTACCTCGAGTTCCACAAGAAGCACCACCCGGGCGGCCTGCGCTTCTGGAAGATCACCGACGGCTCCGGCGACCTCGGCCGCAAGCAGGTCTACGATCCCAAGATCGCCGCCGAGAAGGTGGGGCTGCAGGCCAGCCACTTCGTGGGCGTGGTGAAGGAGACGATCGACGCCAATCGCGACAGCATCGGCGCGCTCGTGTGCGCGCCGTACGACTCCGAGCTGTTCGGCCACTGGTGGTTCGAGGGCCCGCTGTGGCTCGAGCACGTGGCGCGCGAGATGGCCCGCGCCGGCGTGCAGCCGATGACGCTGGCCGAGGCGCAGCGCGCGGTGCAGCCGCAGGGTCCGCTGGCGCTGCCGGAGGGCTCGTGGGGCGAGGGAGGCGACCACCGCGTGTGGCTCAACCAGGACACGGAGTGGACGTGGGACCGCGTGTACTCGGCCGAGAAGGAATGGGTCGAGCACCTGCGGGCCGGCGACGGCGGCAACGCCGAGCTCAAGCGGCTGCTCAACCAGGTCTCGCGCGAGCTGCTCCTGCTGCAATCCTCCGACTGGCAGTTCCTCATCACCACCGGCGCCGCCCGCGACTACGCCGAGCGGCGGGTGGCCGAGCACTACGCCGAGTTCAAGCGGCTGAGCGAGCTGGCGGCCACGCTGCGTGGCGGCGAGCCGCTGTCCATCGAGGCCGCCAACACGCTGCGCCGCCTCGAGCGCGAGGACTTCGTGTTCCCCGATCTCGACACGGCCTGGGCCCGGGGGCCGGCGAGCTGACCATGGCCAAGCGACGCGCGCGCGTGCTCGGCATGATCATGGCGGGCGGCAAGGGCGAGCGCCTGCACCCGCTGACGCGGGACCGCTCCAAGCCGGCGGTGCCGTTCGGCGGCCGCTACCGCATCGTGGACTTCGTGCTGTCCAACTTCGTGAACTCGGAGATGGCGGCGCTCTACGTGCTGGTGCAGTACAAGTCGCAATCGCTCATCGAGCACCTGCGCCAGGCCTGGCGCACGTCGGGGATCCTGCCCGACTACTTCATCACCGTGGTGCCGCCCCAGATGCGCTTCGGCCCCGCCTGGTACCGCGGCACCGCCGACGCCGTCCTGCAGAACCTCAACGTCGTGGACGACTTCAACCCGGACATCGTGGCGATCTTCGGCGCCGACCACGTCTACCGGATGGACATCAACCAGATGCTGGTCTTCCACGAGGAGTCGGGCGCCGACGTCACGGTGGCGGCCCGCCCCGTCTCCCGGCGCGAGGCCTCGCAGTTCGGCGTCCTGGCCATCGACCGCACCGGCCGCGTGATCGACTTCGAGGAGAAGCCGGCCAAGCCCAAGCCCATGCCGACCGACCCCGAGCGCTGCCTGGTCTCGATGGGCAATTACCTCTTCTCGCGCCAGGCGCTGGTGGACGCCCTGCTCGCCGACGCGCGCCGCAGCACCGACCACGACTTCGGCCGCTCGATCATCCCCGAGCTGGTGCCCTCGGGCCGCGTCTACGCCTACGACTTCCAGGCCAACGAGGTGCCCGGCGTCAAGCCCTACGAGGAGTACGGCTACTGGCGCGACGTCGGCACCGTGCAGGCCTACTGGGACGCGCACATGGACCTGCTCGGTGAGTCGCCGCGCTTCGACCTCGACAACCGCTGGTGGCCGATCCGCACCGGCCAGCACCCGGGTCCGCCCGCGCGCTTCATCGGCGGCGAGGTGGACAACGTCCACGTCGGCGAGGCCTCGCTGATCAAGCGCGCGACCATCCGCAACTCGATCCTCGGCCGCTCGGTGTGGGTCAACGAGGGCGCGGTGATCGAGGACTCCATCGTCATGGACCACACCACGGTCGGCAAGGGCGCCCGGCTCAAGCGCGCCATCGTCGATCGCTTCAACATCATCCCGGCCGACAGTGAGATCGGCGTGGACCCGGTGATCGACCGGCGGCGACATTACGTCGACCCGTCGGGGATCGTCGTGGTGCCCAGGGGCGGGCGCCGCGAGTTCTTGCTCGGTTTGGAGGAGTTCTAGGAGAGCCTGCGCATCGTGGCCGCCCCGCGCGCCATCGTCATCCACGGGCACTTCTATCAGCCGCCCCGCGAGAGCCCCTGGCTGGAGGCCGTCGAGGTCCAGGACTCCGCGGCGCCCTACCACGACTGGAACGAGCGGATCACCGCCGAGTGCTACGCGCCCAACACCGCCGCCCGCCGGGTGGACGAGGCCAACCGCATCCTGGACATCGTCGACAACTTCGAGCGGATCTCGTTCAACATCGGCCCCACCCTGTTCGCCTGGCTGGCCCGCCAGGCGCCCGAGGTCGCCGCCCGCATCGTGCAGGCCGACCGCACGAGTCTGGCCGCGCGCGGTCACGGCAACGCCATCGCGCAGGTCTACAACCACCAGATCATGCCGCTGGCCAGCCGGGCCGACAAGGTCACGCAGGTACGCT
>DASSLH010000037.1:0-3849 GCA_035689625.1 Candidatus Methylomirabilota bacterium
CTCTGCGCCCTGAACGGCCTGGTGGGGTCGGGGATCGTGCACGACGTCGGCTTCAACCTGCGCCAGGCCTGGCGCGAGCGCCGGATCGGCCGGGTCGCGGCCCTTTGCTTCATCGCGCTGGCGGCGCTGCCGGTGCAGAACTCGCTTGTGCGCACGCTGTTCCGGCGCGGCCGGCCTGCGACCATGACACGTTCGAGTGCCTGAACCCCGACTGGCGGTCGCCTTCGACATGACGTTTCCGAACCGCAACCAGGCGGGGTCCGGAGCCTACGCGCGCTCGCTTTTGGCCGCCGTGGCCGCGCGTGACGACGTCGACGCGACCCCCCTTTCCGGCCCGCGCGTTTCCGGGATCACCGGCACACTGCGCTGGATGATCAGCGGCGCCCAGGACGCGGTGCGCGCCTCGCACGCCTCCCTGCTGCACTGCCCGGCGTTCGTCGCCCCGTGGAACGTGCGCGCGCCGCTGGTGATCAGCATCCTCGATGTCACGACCCGGAAGTTCCCGCAGGACTATCCAGCCGAGTGGAGGCTCTACGAGGGGCGGCTGCTTCCGCGGCAGGCGCGGAAGGCGGCCCTCATCGTCGCGATCAGCGAGAACACGCGGCGCGACGTCATCGCGGAGTACCGCCTGGATCCCGAGCGGGTGTTGACGATCCATCCAGGAGTCGACGGCCAGTTCGCGTCCGCCGCACCGCCGCAAGCCACCGACCAGAGGCCCACCCTGCTCTTCCCCGGCGCGCCGATCGCGCGCAAGAACCTCGACGTGGTCCTGCGCGCCCTGGCCGCCGCGCCGCGGGACTCCGCGGCCGGCCGCGCGACGCTCCAGATCTCGGGCGCCACGGCGTCGGGATTTCCCGAGCACGCGCGCCGCATCGCGGAGCTCGGCCTCACGTCGCGGGTCCGCTGGCTCGGCCAGGTCCCTCGGCACGACCTGCCGGGCGTCATGGCCGCGGCGACGGCCGTGGTCTATCCGTCTCTCTATGAGGGGTTCGGCTTCCCGCCGCTGGAGGCGATGGCGGCCGGCACGCCCGTAGTCGCCTCGAACGCCGCGTGCCTGCCCGAGGTGCTCGGCGATGCCGCCGAGCTCGTGGACCCGAATGACGACGCGGCGCTGACCAGGTCCCTCGAGGTGGTGCTCACACGGCCCGACTTGCGCGCGCGGCTGATCGCCGCCGGCCGGCAGCGCGCGGCGATGTTCACGTGGGAACGCTGCGCCGAAGAGACGGTCGCCGCCTACCGGCGCGTCCTGCAGGAAGCGGCCGCTTGACGCGGCTGAAGCTCGTGGGGTTCCGTTACGCGCCGGCGATCGGCGGCGCCGAGAACTACTCCCGACGGCTGATGTGCGAGATCGGCTCGCGACTGGACGTCGAGGTGGTCACCCTGCTCAAGACTCAGCGCACCGACTGGCTCAACGCGCTGATGCAAGGCGAGCGGCAGTCGCCGGAGCACTACGAGGTCGACGGCCGCAAGGTGACCGCGCTCGGCGCGTGGCCGCCGGCGGTGCGGCGGCGGCTGCGCGCTCTGGCGCCTCTCTACCACCTGCCGGGCAGCTTTGCGCCCGAGGCGATGGGCCGCGCCCTGGCGCCACACATGCGCGTCGTCGCCGACGGCGCCGACGTCGTCCACAACGTCTTCATGGGCCGCGAGGCCTTCTCCATCGGCGCCCTGCTCGCCACCCGCCGCGCCGGCCTCCCCTTCGTCTTCACGCCGCTGCGCCACGAACGGCCGCTGGGCTGGAACTCGCCCGCCTTCCGGCGGATCTACCGCGAGGCAGACGCTGTCATCGCCCTCACCCATGGCGAGGCCGACTGGCTGACCGGCCAGGGCGCGCCACGCTCCCGGCTGCACGTCATCGGCATCGGCCCCCAGAACGACCCGGAGGCGCCCGCAGCGGCCGCGAAGGAGCTCGTGCCGGGGGACCGGCGGATGGTGCTCTTCGTCGGCCAGCTTCACGCTTACAAGGGCTTCGTCGCGGTGCTCGACGCCGCGCGCGCGCTCGCCGGCCGCGGCGACCTGGTTTTCGTCTTCGCGGGCCCCGACGTCCGCGGCAACGCGCGTGCGTTCGAGAAGGCGGGAGCGAACGTGCGCTGGGTCGGGCGGGTCGACAACGCCACGCGCGATTCGCTGCTGAACGCCTGCACGGTGCTGTGCGTGCCGTCCGCCCGGGAGAGCTTCGGGAGCGTGGTCATCGAAGCGTGGTCGAGCGGCAAGCCGGTCATCGGCGGGCCCGCCGCCGCGACGCGGGAGCTGATCGAGGACGGAGTCGACGGCTGGACCGTGCCCCAGGACGGCCGCGTCATCGCCGACCGCATCGAAAGGCTTGTCGGCGACCCCGCTCTCGCGCGCCGGCTCGGCGAGCACGGCAGGAAGAAGGTCGCCGAGAAGTTCAGCTGGGCGTCAATCGCGCAGGCTCATCTCGACCTCTACGCCGAGGTACTGCAGCGGAGCCGGCGTGCCTGACCGGGTAAACGTCCTCGGCGTCGGCATCAGCGCGATCAACATGGACGACGCCGTCGCGCAGATCGAGGGCTGGGTCGAGCGCGGCGAGCGCAGCTACGTGTGCGTCTGCCCGGTGCACTCGGTCATGGAGTGCCGGCGATCGCCCGAGGTGCGCGCCATCTTCAACGCGGCGGGCATGGTGACCCCGGACGGCATGCCCATCGTCTGGGTGGCGCACGCCCGCGGGTACGCCAACGTCGGACGCGTGTACGGCCCGGACCTGCTGCTCGCCGTGGCCGAGCATTCGGTGAAGACGGGCCGGCGCCACTTCTTCTACGGGGGAGGGCCTGGCGTCGCGGAAAGGCTCTCCGCGCGGCTGGGTGAGCGCTTCCCGGGCCTCGCGGTCGCGGGCACGCTCGAGCCACCGTTCGCGCCGCTCGACCAGCTCTGCACGGACGAGGCGGCCGCGCGGATCGACGCGACCCGCCCGGACATCGTCTGGGTCGGCATCAGCTCGCCGAAGCAGGACCGCTGGATGGCCTGCATGCGGCCGAAGCTGACGGCACCGGTGATCATCGGCGTCGGCGCCGCCTTCGACTTTCACAGCGGCGCCGTGCGCCAGGCGCCACGCTGGATGCAGCGTTCAGGCCTCGAGTGGACGTACCGGCTGGCGACCGACCCGGCGCGCTTGTGGCGCCGCTACCTGGTCGACAACCCGTGGTTTCTGTGGGAGCTGTTCCTGCAGAGCACGAGGCTGAAGCGCTTCGAGCTGGGCTAGGCGCCCAGGAGCATCTTCGCGAGGTACTGGTTCGGCCAGTAAGGAGAGTTGACGAGCGCCGGAGCGCCACCAAACGGGTGCAGTCCACCAAACGCGTCGAGCACGTAGCCGGCGGTTGGCGAACCCGGCAGCAGCCACGCACCGCGGGCGACGTTCCAGTTCGGCCACGTCGTGTTGCCGACGATCGCCGCCGGCATCGCCTGGCCCTTGGCCGCAAAGGGATGGAGTCCGCCGTACGCGTCGAGCACGTAACCGTTGGCCGTGCCCGGGATGACCACGATGCTTTCAGACAGGTCGTGACCGCCCCAGGAAGCGCTGACGGTCGGGTTGCTGGGCGCCGGTCCGCCGATGCCGAATGCGTGGACGCCGCCGAACCCGTCGAGGATGTATCCGCTCTTTCCGTCGTCCATGATCACGACCCGGCGAGCGATGTCCCAGCCCGGCCAGTAGGGCGCGCCCTGGACCGCCGCCGGCATCGCGCCACCGTTGACGGCGAACGGGTGCAGGCCGCCGAACCCGTCGAGCACGTAACCTCCGCTGCCGTCCGGCAGGAAGGCGAAGTCACGGGCGATGTCCCACCGCGACCAGTAGTGGGAGCTGGGCGGCGACGTCTCCGTGAGACCGGATGCGCC
>DASSLH010000038.1:0-4022 GCA_035689625.1 Candidatus Methylomirabilota bacterium
CCGATGGGCACGCCGAGCGCCAGCCCCAGGGCGACGGCGCCCACGCCCAGCAGCAGCGCCGTGCGCCCGCCCACGAGCGTGCGCGAGAGCAGGTCACGACCGAATTGGTCGGTGCCGAGCCAGTGGCGCGGGCTCGGGCCCTGCAGCCGGTCGCCGATGTGCTGCTCGGCCACGCCGTACGGCGCCAGCACCGGCGCGGCGGCGCTGACGAGCAGCACGAGGCCGACCAGCAGCGCCCCGAGCGTCAGCGCGGGCAGCGGGCGGGCGGCCGGCACCCTCATCGGTAGCGGATGCGTGGATCGAGCCACGCGTAGAACAGGTCGGCGGCGAAGTTGGCGAGCGTGTACGTCGCGGCCACGACGAGGATGGAGACCTGCAGCAGCGGCACGTCGCGATTCTGGATCGCGTAGAGGATCAGCCGGCCGATGCCCGGGTAGGCGAACACCTCCTCGACGACGACGATGCCGCCCATGAGATAGCCGAGGTCGAGCGCGATCACCGTCACCGCCGGCAGCAGGCCGTTGCGCAGGGCGTGGCGCAGCACGACGCGCCGCGGGCTGGCGCCCTTGAGCCGCGCGGTGCGCACGTAGGGCGAGGCCAGCGCGTCCACGAGGCCGGAGCGCGTCTGTCGCACCACGTGCGCCAGCAGCACGAGGGTCAGCGCGCCGACCGGCAGCGCCAGGTGCGACAGCCAGGGGCCGAGGCCGGCGACCCGCGGCGCGTAGTCGCCGGTGGGAAACCAGTGCAGGCGCGGGCCGGCCAGCGCCAGGATCAGCAGCATGCCGGTGACGAACTCCGGGACCGAGATGCCGACGTAGGAGCCGATGAGGATCGTGACGTCGAGCCAGCGGCCGCGGCGCACGGCGGCGGCGGCGCCGAGCGGAATGCCGATCACGATCACGGTCGCCAGCGTCAGCGCCGCCAGGACCGCCGAGTTCTGCAGCCGCAGCCCGACGATCGCCGTCACCGGCTGCTTCATCGCCAGCGAGTAGCCCCAGTCGCCGGTCACGACACCGCCGACCCAGGCCAGGTACTGCACGGCGAGCGGCCGGTCGAGGCCGAGCTCCTGCTCCAGCGCCCGCAGGCTCTCGGGCGTCGCGTACTCGCCGAGGATCAGCGTGGCGGCGCTCCCCGGCAACACGTGGACCGCCAGGAAGACGATGAGCGAGATGAGGACGAGGACGAGCGCGATCGAGACGGCGCGCCCGGCGACGTAACGGGTCATGCGGGCGGCGGCGCTAGCCCTTCTTGCGCGGCGCCTGCTCCGTCAGCCACACCTCCTCGAGATCGACCTCGAAGTTGCTGGCGTTGAGCGTGAAGTCCCGCACGTAGCTCCACTTGCCGCTCAGCTCGTTGCGGAAGAACGGCAGCACGAACGGTCCCTCGTCGCGCGAGATCTTCTGGAAGTCGGCGTAGAGGCGTCGCCGGCGGCCCGTGTCGAGCGTTTCCCGCGCCTGCTCCAGCGCGTGGGTCGCCTCGGCGTGGCTGGGCGCCCACCGGCCCTCGTCGATGCCTTCCTTGGGATGGTAGAGCTTCATGAGGATCGCGTCGGCGGTGGGCCGCGTGGCGTAGAAGCCCACGTAGGGCACGACGCCCTTGTTCCAGACCTGGGCGAGATAGCGGTCGTAGGCCATCACCTCGACGTCGATGTCGAAGCCGGCCGGGCGCGCCATCTCCTTGAGGACGACCGCGGTCTTCTCGCGGATCGGCGGCGAGTTGGCGGCGACCAGCTTGAACGCGACGCCACTGGCGAAGCCGGCCTCGCGCAGCAGGCTCTTGGCCCGGGCGATGTCGGGCGTACGCGTGGGCAGCTTCGCGTAGAACGCGTAGGCCGAGGAGATCGGGTGGTCGTTGGCCAGCTCGCCCTGCCCCGCGTTGATCGCGGTCAGCATGGCCACGCGATCCACCGTGAACTTGAGCGCCTCGCGGACGCGGTTGTCGCTGAACGGCGGCTTGTCGGAGGGCAGGATGACGTTGGCGAACGTGCCGCCCGGCACCGCCAGCGCGTCCACGCCGGCCGTGCCGGCGACCTCCTTGTAGAGGTCGGGGCTGACGTCCCAGATCATGTCGGTCTCGCGGCTCTTGAAGGCCGTGAGCTCGGTCGTCGGCTCCGGGAAGATCTTCAGCGTCACGGCGTCCAGGTACGGCCGGCCGCCGCGGTAGTAATTGCCGAAGCGCTCGACGGTGACGTGATCGCCGGGGACGAACTCGCGCAGCCTGAACGGTCCCGAGCCGAAGTCCTTGGCCGCCAGCGCCTTGAGGTCGCCGAGGCCCTCGCGGGCGACGATCCGCGCGACGGGCACGGTCATGATCGCCGGGAAGTCGGCGAACGGCGTCTTGAGGGTGAAGCGCACCGTGTGCTTGGCGGTGGCCTCGACCGTGTCGATCGGGCCGATCTCGCCGCGGTAGGGCGACGCCGTCTTCGGCTCGAGGATCGTCTGCATCGTGGCGACCACGTCGTCGGCCACGACCTCGCGGCCGGTGTGGAACTGCACGCCCGGCCGCAGCGTGAACGTCCACACGCGGCCGCCGCTGCCGGCGCTCCACGACTCGGCCAGGTCCGGCACCACCTCGCGCTTCGAGGTCAGGCGCGTGAGATTGCCGTAGAGCCAGCGCGTGGCCACCCACTCCGCCCCGCTGATGTGCAGCAGCGGGTTGATCGTGTTGAGCCCGAACGTCGCGCTCAGCCGCAGGGTGCCGCCCGTCTTCGCGGCCTGGGCGGCCGCGAACGGCGGCGCGCCGAAGGCCGTGAGCGACGCGCCGGCGAGGGCGGTGGTGCGGAGAAAGTCGCGACGTGAGCACTTCATCGTGGTCCTCCCTGGCGCCTCACGCGCAGGTCTCGACGATGACGCGGGCGTAGACGCGGGCGGCGGTGAACAGGTCGCGCAGCTCCACGCGCTCGTCGGGCATCGTGTTGTACTTGCCGCCCGGCCCGTACACGAGGCCGAGCATGCCGGCCCCGGCCAGGTGCGCGGCGTCGGTGCCATAGAACTTGTACGGCGCGACGTCGCCCAGCTTCGGCTCGCGGCCGGTCACCTCACGGTGGGCGGCCACGACGGCGCGCACGATGTCGGCGTCGCGCGCGACCTCGAACGGGCCCATGAGCATCCGCTGGCCGCCCTGGTTCAGTCGCACGTCGGCGGCCAGGTCCGGATCGGCGGCGCGCAGGCGGTCGATCAGCGCGCGGATGTCCTGCAGGACGCTCTCCGGCGTCTGGCCCGGGCTGTAGCGCGCCGAGAACTTGATCGTGCACCGATCAGCCAGCAGCGAGGGCCGCCAGTCGTGGTACTCGGGGCCGAGGCCCCCGCGGATCACGCCGATGCCGACGCGTCGCAGGCCGCGGTAGTCGGCGCGGTCGGGGCCGCTGAACGTCAGCGTCTGCAGGGCCGGGATGAGCGTCAGCATCTTGGCGATCGCGTCGACGCCTTCCTCCATCTTGGACAGGTGTCGCGTGCGGCCATGGGTGGTGAGCTCGGCCTCCAGCGAGCCGGCGTGCAGCGTGAGCGCCGCGTTGTCCGTCGGCTCGCCGACGACGAAGCGATCGGCCCGCACGCCCTGCCCGAGCATGTGCACGGTGCCGACGCCGCCCTGCAGCTCGCCGACGACGTGGGCGAGCACGACATCGCCGCGCAGCCGGACGCCGGCGCGCTGCACCGCCTGCACGGCGGCCACGTACGCCGCGTCGGCCGCCTTCATGTTCGACACGCCGATGCCGTAGATGAACTCGCCGTCGACCTCGCCGCCAAACGGATCCTTCGTCCAGCCCTCGCCGGCCGGATTCGTGTCGAGGTGGCCGTTCAGCATGAGGCTGGCGCCGCCGCCGCTGCCCGCAAGGCGACTGACGCAGTTGAAGCGGCCCGGCTGGACTTCCTGCAGCTGGGCGTCGAGCCCCATGGCCGACAGGCGCGACTGCATGAAGCGCGCGATCGTGCCCTCCTCGCCGCCGGCGGAGTAGCTGCGGATGCGCACCATCTCCTGCAGCAGGCCGACGAGCGCCTTGTCGTCCACCGCCGCCGCGGCGG
>DASSLH010000039.1:0-6721 GCA_035689625.1 Candidatus Methylomirabilota bacterium
ACCTCGACCTCGCGCAGGGCGACGATCGCGTAGGGGGCCTGGTAGCAGTGCAGCGTGGCGGCGCCGAAGGCGGCGTGGCCCACGACGGCGCCGCCGTCGACGGCCAGCACGCGCAGGGCGGGCGCCGCGGCCGGCTCGATTCGCACCTCGAATGCGGGCGGCATCGAAGTCGGAATGATAGGCCGGGCGCGGCCCGCGTTACAATGCCGCGCAGTGTGACGCCCGCCTCCGCTCCGGCGTTCGTGCGTCTCGGCGCCCGCGAGATCGACTACGGCTGGATCGTCGTGGCCGCCGTCTCGATCACCGAGACGGTGACGTGGGGCATCATCTATTACGGCTTCCCGGTCTTCCTGCGGCCGATGGAGCAGGACCTCGGCGCCTCGCGAGTGGCGATCACGGCGGCGTTCTCCATCGGCCTCGGCGTGGCGGCGCTGGCCGCGCTGCCGGTCGGGCGCTGGATCGATCGCCACGGCGGCCGCGGCCTCATGACCGCCGGCTCCTGCCTGGCCACCGCGCTCACGTTCGCCTGGGCCCGCGTGCAGAGCCTGCCCGCGCTGTACGCCGTCTGGTTCCTGATGGGGCTGGCGATGGCCGCCACGCTCTACGAGCCGGCCTTCGCGGTGGTCGTCTCCTGGTTCCAGCAGCGCCGCGACCGGGCGCTGTTGACGGTGACGCTCGTCGCCGGCTTCGCCTCGACGATCTTCATGCCGATCGAGGCCTGGCTCCTGGTGCGCGTGGGGTGGCGTCAGTCGCTGACGATCCTGGCCGTCGTGCTGGCGGTCATCACGATTCCGATCCACGCGCTCGTCCTGCGCAAGGGCACGGCCAGCGTCGTCGGGCGGGGCGGCGACGGCCTGCCGGCCTCGGTGCCCGGCATGACGCTCGCCGAGGCGGCGCGCACGCTGGTCTTCTGGGTGCTCTCCGTGGCGTTCTTCATCGGCAACTTCGCGACGGCGGCGATCAGCGTCCACCTGATCCCCTACCTGGTGGACCACGGCTACTCGGCGACGGTGGCGGCGGCGACGATCGGCTGGATGGGCGCCGTGCAGGTGCCGGGCCGCCTGCTCTTCGTGCCGATCTCCGCGCGGCTGGGCGCGCGCTGGATGGTGGCGGCCGTGTTCTTCGGTCAGGCGCTCGGCATCGGCCAGCTGCCGTTCATCGCGGCCATCGGCACGACGCTGCCCTTCATCGTCATGCTGGGCGCGTCCAACGGCATGTCCACGCTGTCACGCGCCACCTCGCTGGCGCAGATCTTCGGCGCCCGGCACTACGGCGCGATCAGCGGCGCCGTCGCGCTCGGCGCCAACGGCGCCCGCGCCATCGGCCCGGTGGGCGCCTCCCTGCTCCTGCTGGGCCTGGGCGCCTACCCGGCGGTGTTCTGGGCGCTCGCCGCCTCGCTCGTGCTGGCCTCGCTGTCGGTGCTCGTCGCCGGCGCCGGCGTCGACGTCGAGGACTAGCGCGCCGCCTCGCCGACGCCGACCGGACAGGCCACGCCGGTGCCGCCGTGCCCGCAGTAGCCCCACGGGTTCTTCGCCAGGTACTGCTGGTGATAGTCCTCGGCGTAGTAGAACTCCGGCGCGTCGAGGATCTCGGTGGTGATGCGGCCGTGGCCGGCGCGCGTGAGCACACGCTGATAGGCGTCGCGCGAGGCCTCGGCGGCCTGCCGCTGGGCCGGCGAGCACACGTAGATGCCCGAGCGGTACTGGGTGCCGACGTCGTTGCCCTGCCGCATGCCCTGGGTGGGATCGTGGTGCTCCCAGAACACGCGCAGCAGGTCGGCGTAGCCGACCTGGGACGGATCGAAAACGACCCGCACGACCTCGTTGTGGCCGGTGAGCCCGGTGCAGACCTCCTCGTAGTCGGCGTTCGGCGTGAAGCCGCCGGCATAGCCGACCGCCGTCGAGTAGACGCCCGGGATCTTCCAGAACGCCTTCTCCGCGCCCCAGAAGCAGCCCATGCCGAACAGCGCCAGCTCCAGTCCTTCCGGGAACGGCGGCGTCAGGCGGTTGCCGTTGACGTAGTGACGCTCCGGCACCGGCATCGCCTCCTTGCGGCCGGGCAGGGCCTGCTCGCGCGTCGGCAGCTGCAGCGTCTTCATCGCGTCCTCCTCCAGTCGTCTCATCATAGACCCGCCCGCCACGGCGGCCCGTGTGACGTGCTACCATCCCCGGGTGGCTCGCCTTCGCGTAGCCGCCGTCCTCGCCGCGCTGCTCCTCGGCACCCTCGACGTGCGCGCCCAGTCCCCCGGCGAGCTTCGCCTGGAGGACGCTCGCCACCGGCTCGTCATCCGGGTCGAGCCCAAGGGACCCGGCTACCTGCTGTGGGACGGCGACGGCACGCCGCTCGGGGACCTGACGATCGAGACCGACCGCGTGCACCTGCGGGACGCCACCGGCGTCGTGCGGTGGACGATCCGCCGCAAGGACTTCGGCCCCCAGATCGAGACCGCGACCGGCGAGCGTCTGTACCGGATGCGCAAGCGTCCCGACGAGTGGCGGCTGGAAGACGCGACGAAGGTCATCGTCACGCGCATCCACGTCCGCGCCAACGGCGAGGCCGACATTCGGGACGAGCGCGGCGCCGCCACGCTCACCGTCAAGCACGTCGAGCACGGCTTCCTGTTCGCCACCGAGACGGGCCATCGCGTCGCCGAGGTGGCCGGGCCCAGCCGGGTGGCGGCCGGCCTCTGGTTCGGCGTCGAGCGCTTCTCGCCCGCCGAGCGCGCCGCCATGTGGGCGTACTTCGCGAGCCTCGAGCGCTGACGCGCCGGCCAAGTTGACAGCCTCGACGCGCGGTCGCATAGTGGCGACGAATCCCTGATGACCACGCCCCGCACCGTCAAGGAGCTCCGGGCCAGCGGCTGGCAGCGGAAATCCGTCAAGCAGGAGCTGCGCGACAATCTGGTGGCGCGGCTGCGGCGCGGCGAGCCGTTCCTGCCCGGCATCATCGGCTACGACGAGACGGTGGTCCCGCAGATCGAGAACGCGATCCTCAGCGGCCAGGACCTCGTGTTCCTCGGCGAGCGCGGCCAGGCCAAGACGCGCATCGCGCGGCTGCTGATCGGCCTGCTCGACGAGACGATCCCGGCGCTGGCCGGCTGCGAGATCAACGACGATCCGCTGGCGCCGATCTGCCAGGCCTGCCGCGAGCGCCTCGCGCGCCAGGGCGACGCCGCCGAGCTCGTGTGGCTGCCGCGCGACCGCCGCTACGGCGAGAAGCTGGCGACGCCCGACATCACGATCGCTGACCTCATCGGCGAGGTGGACCCGATCAAGGTCGCCGAGGGCCGCTACCTGGGCGACGAGCTCACGATTCACTACGGGCTGCTGCCGCGTACGCACCGCGGCATCTTCGCGATCAACGAGCTGCCGGACCTGGCCGAGCGCATCCAGGTCGGCCTGCTCAACATCATGGAGGAGCGCGACGTCCAGATCCGCGGCTACAAGGTGCGGCTGCCGCTCGACCTCTACGTCGTGGCCAGCGCCAATCCCGAGGACTACACCAACCGCGGGCGCATCATCACGCCGCTCAAGGACCGTTTCGGCTCCCAGGTGCGCACCCACTACCCCAAGACGCTCGCGCACGAGATCGAGATCATGGAGGCCGAGCGCACCGCGTTCCCGGTGGACGGCGTGCGGATGCAGAGCCCGGAGTACATGAAGCAGATCGTGGCCGAGCTGACCCACCTGGCCCGCGGCTCGTCGGACATCAGCCAGCGCTCCGGCGTCTCCGTGCGCGTGTCCATCTGCAACTACGAAAATCTATTGTCGAGCGCGCTCAAGCGGGCCATCCGCCTGGACGAGACGCTGGCGGTGCCGCGCGTGAGCGACCTCGGCGCGCTGGTCGCCTCCACCACCGGCAAGATCGAGCTGGAGACCGTCGGCGAGGGCGGCGAGGACAAGATCCTGGGCCGCCTCGTGCACAAGGCGGTGCTCAACGTCTTCAACCGCTCGTTCAGCGCCGCCGAGCTGGCCGAGGTCGTCAGGGGCTTCGAGGGCGGCGCCGCCATCCAGGCCTCCGACACCATGCCCTCCACCGAGTACGTGAAGCAGGCCGGCCAGATGCCCGGGCTGCGGGCGGCCGCCGCCAAGCTCGGCGCCACCGAGCCGGCCGCCGTCGCCGCCGCGATGGAGTTCGTGCTGGAGGGGCTGCACCTGTCCAAGAAGCTCAACAAGGACGTCCAGGCCGGCCGCTACCGCTACCGGAGCTGAGCGATGCCGGTCTTCCGCTACTCGCGCTGGGACGGCACCCAGAACCTCGATCTCGACGCCGACCAGGTCCTATCGGCGATGGCCGACGACCTGCTCTACGACGGCGATCCCTGGCGGGCGCTGCGTCGGCTCATGCAGCAGGGCGCGCGCATGCCAGAGGGCCAGCGGGTGCCCGGCCTCAAGGACCTGCTCGACCGCCTCCGCCGGCAGAAGCAGGAGCGGCTGCAGCGCTATGACCTCGGCTCCAGCCTGGAGGACATCGAGAAGAAGCTGCAGGAGGTCATGCTCACCGAGCAGGACCGGATCAAGCAGACGCCGGACGCCGGCCGGCGCGCGCGCCAGCAGCGGACGTTCGACGCGCTGCCCAAGGACCCGGCCGGCCAGCTGCGCGAGCTGCAGAAGTACGACTTCGTCAGTCCCGAGGCGAAGCAGAAGTTCGAGGAGCTGCTCGCCTCGCTCCGCCAGAGCATGATGCAGCCGTTCATGCAGGGCATGCAGAACGCGCTCAAGAACATGACGCCCGAGGACCTGCGCCGCATGCGCGAGATGATGCAGGACCTCAACCGCATGCTCCGGCAGAAGGCGGAAGGGCAGGAGCCGGACTTCGAGGCGTTCAAGAACAAGTGGGGCCAGCACTTCCCCGGCGTCGAGAGCCTCGAGCAGCTCATCGAGCAGCTCGGCCGCCAGATGGCCGCCATGCAGTCGCTCATGCAAAGCCTCACGCCGGGCCAGCGCCAGCAGCTCGACGAGATGATGCGCGGCCTCATGCTGCAGGACGAGCGGCTGGAGGCGCAGATGCGGCAGCTGGCCATGAACCTGGCCGAGTTCCTGCCGCTGGACGAGATGGCCCAGCGATACCCGTTCCAGGGCGAGGACGAGGTCAGCCTGCGCGAGGCCATGCACCTCATGGAGGAGATGCAGCAGCTCGACCAGCTCGAGCGGGAGATCCGCGGCGTCCGCCAGCTGGAGGATCTCGACCGCGTCGATCCCAACCGCGTCGAGCAGCTGCTGGGGCCCCAGGCGCGCGAGGACCTCCAGAAGCTGCAGGAGCTGACCAAGCAGCTTGAGGACGCCGGCTACCTCGAGCGCCAGGGCGACGAGCTCTCGCTCACCGCCCGCGCCATCCGCAAGATCGCCGACAAGGCCCTGCGCGACGTCTTCGCCGTCCTCAAGCGCGACCGCGTCGGCGGCCACGCCATCGAGCGGCGCGGCGCCGGCGGCGACCAGACCGACGAGACCAAGGCCTACGAGTTCGGCGACCCCTTCCTGCTCGACCTCAAGGGGACCGTGATGAACGCGCTCGAGCGCCAGGGCCGCGGCACGCCGATCCGGCTGGCGGCCGAGGACTTCGAGGTCTACCGCACCGAGCTGCGCACGCAGGCGGCCACCGTCGTCATGCTCGACATGAGCCGCTCGATGCTCAACAACGGCTACTTCCTGCCGGCCAAGAAGGTGGCGCTGGCGCTCTCGGCGCTGATCCGCGGCCAGTTCCCGCGCGACGCGCTCTACATCGTCGGCTTCTCGCTCTATGCGCGCACGTTCACGCCGGAGGCGCTGCCGACGCTGTCATGGAGCGAGTGGAACATCGGCACCAACATGCACGCCGGCTTCCTGCTCTCCCGCCGGCTGCTGGCCCGCCACAAGGGCGGCAACAAGCAGATCCTCATGGTGACCGACGGCGAGCCGACCGCCCACCTCGAGGACGGCGTGGCCGACTTCTCCTATCCGCCGACGCAACGGACGGTGGAGGAGACGCTCAAGGAAGTGCAGCGCTGCACTCGGGAGGGCGTGACGATCAACACGTTCATGCTCGAGCGCAGCCCCTGGCTCATGCGGTTCGTGGAGGACATGGCCCGCATCAACCACGGCCGCGCGTTCTTCGCCGCCCCCGAGCGCCTCGGCGAGTACGTCGTCGTCGACTTCGTGAAGTCCCGCCGCCGCCTCGTCCGCTAGCCCGTGGTTTGGGGGCCATGTCGGGGCCCCCGCACGACGTTGACCACTCCAGAGAAGCGCTACGGCTGTGCCGGGGCGCTTCGAACGTCTGGGGGTTTGGGGGCCATGTCGGGGCCCCCATCTACTAGAACGCGGGGATGGTGTCCGGGTGGTCGGCGAGGTCAGCCAGCCGCGCGCGCTGGCCCGGGGTGGCGCCGTGGGCCGCGAGGTGATGGGCCATCTTCAGCGCGTGGCGCGTGACCTCGTGATCACCGAGCGCCTCGAAGGCCCCCGCCATCCGCAGCACCCCGTCCAGCGAGCCCGCGTCGCGCGCGCGGAACAGCGCCGACAGGTACAGCTCGCGGGCGCGCGGCAGGCCCGAGGTCGCCGCGCCGGCCGCGCGAGTGATGCGCAGGTAGGCGTCGCCGGTGTCGGCGAAGCCCTCCCAGCGTCGGGCGCCGAGGGCGGCGCCGTAGGCGTCGTGCCAGGCCGCGAGCGCGCGGGTGACGTCGCCGGCGGCGACCGCCTGCTCGGCGAGCGCGAGGGGGCGGGCCCACGGCCGCGCGTCGTGGACCGCG
>DASSLH010000040.1:0-2610 GCA_035689625.1 Candidatus Methylomirabilota bacterium
CCTCTGGCGACTCGCGCCTGTTGGCCTCATGCTCGACCGGAATGAACCGGAGCCCCGTTCCCAGTCGGGTTCCCTGCTGCTCGCAGCCCGGCGCCGATTCGAGACGTGAGTCGTAGAACGCGGTGGAGATGAACCGGCAGACGTCCGGGTGCATGCGCCGCGTGCGCGCGAGGAAGATGCCGCGGTCCTCGGCGACGGTGGCGTCGGCGCCGAGCAGGTGCTCGAGCACGGAGCCGCCGGTGCCCTCGGGATGGGTGCCCTGCGAGACCTGGGCGAGCTGGAGCGGGTCGCCGAGCAGCACGACGTTGCGCGCGGCCGTGCCCATCGCCAGCGCGTCGGCCAGCGCGACCTGGCCGGCCTCGTCGATCACCAGCGTGTCGAGCATGCCGTCGAGGGCGTGGTGCGCGAAGAGCCAGGCGGTGCCGGCGAAGAGCCGGACCGTCGCCGGCGCCGCCGTGATCTTCGCGATCGTGTCCACGCTGTGGATCGATCCCCTGTCGTACACGGTCTCGACGCCGCCGCTCGATTTCTTCAGCCCGCGGAGCTTCACGCCGGCCTCGCGCGCGGCCTTCTGCACCTCGTCCAGCAGGTGATGGATCACCTTGTGGCTGGTCGCCGTCACGCCCACGCGCTGGCCGCGCTTGATCAGGTCCACGATGATCCGCGCCCCGGTCCACGTCTTGCCCGTGCCGGGCGGCCCCTGGACGAACAGGTAGCTCGAGTCGAGCGCGGCGGCGCGCGCCCGCTGCTCTCCCGGGTCCAGGGTCTGGATCGGCCCGCCGGCGCCTCCGCTCAGCCGCGGCCGGGCGCGGGCCACGATGTCCTCCAGCGCGCGATAGCGATGATCGCCGGCGAGCACGGACTTGGCCAGGCGCATCAGCGCGTCGCGCTGCTCGTTGGTCTGGATCGGCCGGCCCGGAATCAGTGCCGCCGGCAGCGGAGCGGAGGCGGAGGCCTGGCCGCGCCGCAGCTCGACCTCGCACCGATCGTCGTCGAGGCGCTCGATGGTGCCGGCGTTGCCGCGCGTGGCGGGATCGATGGGATGGTCGCCGGGCGCCAGCTTGTGCTGCTGCGGCGGGAAGCGGAAGCGGTGGAGCAGCGAGCGGTCCACGGGCCGCGGGACGCCGACCGCCTGCAGCCGGCCGATGGCCTCGGCGTCGTCCACCAGCTCGTCGGCCGACATCGCGCAGCGCTCGTAGAACCACCACCACGCCGGCCGCGCCTCGCGCCGGTGGTACTCGAGCAGCTCGGCCACGAGCCGGCGCGGCGAGTCGCCAGCGGCGCCGGCCAGCAGCGACTCGCGCAGCGCCGCGCGCTCGGCGTCGCGCGCGTCGCGGTCCTCGTCCGGCGGCCGCTCCTCCGGCCGCAAGGCCCAGGTGGCCTCGGCCGGGCGATGCTCGACGAGCCAGTCGCGCAGCGCCAGCGTCGCCCGGCAGTCCTCGTCGTTGTAGGCGGCGATCTCGCGCAGGCGCGCCGCGTCGCCGCCGGCCATCCACTGCTCGTACGCCAGCACCGCCCGCGTGCCGGACTTCAGATCCGCGCGCCGCTCGAACGCCGCCAGCGCCTCGATCTCCTTGAGCGAGTAGCTCTCCACGCCCGCCCGCAGCCCCTGGCGCACGACGCCCAGCAGGTCGATGAAGACCTCGCGCCGCAGCAGCGCGTCCACCGCCTCCTCGCGCGTGGCGTAGACGCCCATGAGCTGCTTGAGCGCGGTGGGCTCGTAGGCGCCGTAGTGGTAGACGTGCATGGCCGGATCGCGGACGAGACGCTCGTGGAAGAAGTCGATCAGCGCCTCGAACTGGCGCCGCTCGCCCTCGCGGTCGTGCGCCCACCGTGCCTCGTAGCGCCAGCCGCCATCGTCAGCGCGCGTGAGCAGGCCGAGCAGGAAGTGCAGGCCGCGCGCCGGCTCCCAGAACGGATCGCCCTCGATGTCGAAGACGACGTCGCCGCCCGACGGCCGCGGCAGCCGCTCGAAGCCGCGCCCGGGCTCGATGGCGAGCGCGTGCCACGGCACCGTGCCGGCCGTCCGCCGCTGCAGCTGCAGCCCGGCCTGGTCGTGCAGCGTCTCGAACGTGTGGGCGGCCAGGTGGGGCACGCTCGTGGCCGGCGGCGCCGTGGCCAGCGTCGTCAGCGTGCCGAGGCCGGCCGCGCGCAGCCGCGTGGCCTGGCCGCGCCGGATGTTGGCCACGAGCACGAGGTGATCCTCGCGCCGCCAGCGGTCCTGGCAGACGTCGCGGAACTCGCAGATCGCGCAGTGCTCGACGCGGTAGGGCTCCGTCGTGCCGCCGGCCCTGATCGCGGCGGTGAAGCCGTCGCGCACGCGGCGGTAGTAGGCCGCGAAGTCGTCGTGCCGCAGGCTCGTGCGCTCGCCGACGCCGAGCCGCACGTGCATGCGCTCCGTCGCGAGGCCCTGGATCGCCGCGATCGCTTCGCTGTAGAAGCAGAGCTGCAGCACGTAGGTCGGCTTCTCGGCGCGCGCCAGCTTGGCGTCGAGCGCCTCGTAGCCCCACGGCCCCAGGGCCGTCGGGCGCTCCACCCGCTCGAGGAAGTCCGCGCGCCCTCGCCAGTCGCCGACGACGAACGTCGCCTGATAGATCACCTCGGCGCCCG
>DASSLH010000041.1:0-5740 GCA_035689625.1 Candidatus Methylomirabilota bacterium
CCAGGCGGCGGCAGCGTAATGCGCCGAGGCGCCGACGCCCAGCGGCGCCAGGCGGGCTTGCACGCGCGCCTGCAGCTCGGCCAGGCGCGGGGACGGTGCCGGCCACAGGTAGACGGCCTCGCCGCCGAACGCGCGGACCTCGGTGAACGTCACGGCGACCGGCGCCGTCTCGCCCGCGAGCGCGGTCACCGCGGCCGCGGCGCGCTCGACGTCCAGCGCCTCCCAGACGGCGAGGCTCAGGTGCGGATCGACGCCCAGGTCAGCCATGACACGCATGCCGGCCTTCGCCAGCCTCTGCCAGAGGGCGCGCACGGGGGCGGCGCTTGCCGGGTCCAGCGTGAGCACGATCGCGAACGCCATCGCCGGCCATCATGACCAGGCGCCGCGCGCTCGGCCAGCACTTCCTGCGCGACGCCGGCACCGCGCGGGCGATCGTGGACCTCGTCGAGCCGACGGCGCGCGATCTCGTGGTGGAGATCGGCCCCGGCGAGGGCGCGCTGACCGCCGAGCTGGCGCGCCGGGCCGGCCGCCTCATCGCGCTCGAGGTCGACCGGGCGCTGCTCGAGCGCCTGCGCCGCCGCTTCCCCGCCGTCGAGCTGCTCGAGGCCGACGCGCGCACCTGGGACTACGGCATGCTGGAGCGCCCGGCCGGCGGCCGCGTGCTCGTCGTCGGCAACCTGCCGTACAGCGTGGGCAAGCCGATCGTGGCCGCGCTGCTCGAGGCGCGGGCGGCGATCGACGTCATGGCGCTGATGCTGCAGCGCGAGGTCGCCGAGCGCCTGGCCGCGCCGCCCGGCAGTCGCGTGTACGGCGCGCTCTCGGTGCTCACCCAGGCCGTCTGCGAGGTCGAGCTGGCGCTGCGCGTGCCCCCGGGCGCCTTCCGGCCGCCGCCCAAGGTCGAGTCGGCGGTGGTGCGCCTGACGCCGCGCGGGATCCCGCTGGTGCCGGCGGGGCTCGAGACGCGCTTCCGCGAGGTCGTCAAGGCCGCGTTCAGCAGCCGCCGCAAGACGCTGGCGAACGCGCTGGCGGGCGGTCTCGGCGTGCCGTTGGGGACCGCCCGGAACGCCGCCACGACCTGTGGGGTCGACCCCGGGCGTCGGGCGGAAACCCTCAACATAGATGAGTTTGTCGCGCTGACCGGTCGGCTATAGTGAGGTTGATGCCGCGCCGGCCCCTGTTGCTTGCGCTCCTGGCGTCGCTGCTCCTGGCAGCGGCGACGCTGGGCGTTTTCGAGCCGCCGCCGCTGCCGCGCGCGGCGCTGCTCGCGTCTCCCGCGCCGGCGCCCGAGCCGGTCGCCACGCCCACCGTGCGCCGGAGCACGGTGACCCTGCGCGCCGGCGACACGCTCACCGCCGTGCTGAGCCGCCTGGGCTTCGGCCGCCGCACCTCCAGCGACGTCGTCGCCGCGCTGCTCGCCAACGGCGCCGACCTGCGCCGGCTGCGCCCGAAGGACGCGCTGGAGGTGACATGGACGCTCGACGGCGAGCCGATCGCGGTGCGCTGGGAGCCCAGCCCCTGGCTCGGCTTCGCGGCCGTCGCCACCGACGCCGGCTGGGAGGTGCGCCGCGCCGAGACGCGGCCGGACGTCCGCGTCGAGGCCGTGCAGGGCGAGGTCCGCCGCTCGCTGTTCGAGACGGTCGAGGCGCTCGGCGAGTCGCCCCAGCTGGTCATGGAGCTCGTCGAGATCTTCTCCTCGGACTTCGACTTCACGGCCGACACCCGCAGCGGCGATCGCTTCCGCCTGCTGGTCGAGAAGCGCTACGCGGGCGACACGCTCGTGGACTACGGCCAGATCCTGGTCGCCCAGTACCTGAGCGACGGCCGCGAGCTCACCGGCGTGGCCCACGAGGGTGCTAGCGGCCGCGTCGCCTACTACGATCCCGACGGCCGCTCGCTGAAGAAGAGCTTCCTCAAGTCGCCGCTGGAGTTCACGCGCATCACGTCCGGCTTCACCTACGCGCGGCCCCATCCGATCCTGGGTGGCGTCCGGCCGCACCTGGCCGTCGACTACGCCGCGCCGATCGGCACGCCGGTGCGCGCGGTCGCGGACGGCACGGTGCTCGACGCCGGCTGGAACGGCGGCAACGGCATCCAGGTGCACCTGCGCCACCGCTCCGGCTACGAGACGCTGTACAACCACCTCTCGCGGCTGGCCGGCGGCCTGCGCCGTGGCGGGCGAGTGAGCCAGCGCCAGGTCATCGGCTACGTCGGCTCGACCGGCCTCAGCACCGGCCCTCACCTCGACTACCGCGTCGCCAAGAACGGGACCTTCGTCAACCCGCTCGGCGAGCGCTTCATCCCCGGCGAGCCGCTCGCCGGCAGCGAGCGCGCCCGTTTCGTGACCGAGGCCCGCACGCTCATGCGCCGCCTCGAGGACGCCTCGCCCTTCTAGCCCGCCCCGGGGACACGTAGAGCGTTCCCCGCTGGAATTTCCGGTGCGCCATGAAGAGCGTGAGCTCGACCCTGCGCGCGCTCACGCCCAGGCGGCGGGCGTGGTGGCGGAGCGCGGCGAGGAACTCCAGCCACTGGGCGATCGTGAAGCCCTGACCGCGGCGGTTGGCGATGACGGAGCGGATCGCGAACAGGATCTGCCAGGCGCGGATGTCGAGCACGCCGTAGCGGCGCGGATCGATCAGCGTGAGGATGGCCGAGGCCATCGGCACGCCGACGCCGGACAGCGCGGTGAGCCGCTCCATGCGGCGCCGCTCGTCGCGCGTGGCCAGCGCAGCGCGCGAGACCGCGCGGATCTTTGCCGCCGAGTTCGCCTCCCAGAGCCGGCGTGCCCGCGGGCTCTTCCAGCGGCACATCCGCACGAACTGCCCCCGCGTGAAGCCGCCGCGGCGGCGCACGCCGGAGAGATCGCGGATCAGCGCGGCGGTCGCGGGGTCCTCGGCGCCGACGAGCTCGGCCTCGAGCAGCGCCTCCAGGCTCCCGTAGCGCAGCCGGCGCAGCGACACCCAGTGACTCTAACGTAGATGGGGGCCTCGAACGGGCCCCCCAAGCCCCCCAACCTTCGGATCGCCCAGGCGAAGCCCGGGCGATCCTCTGTCACGCTAGTACCGCGCGGGTTGCCAGCCGCGGATGCGCATGCAGCGCTCGTAGCGGGCCTGCTCGTCGAAGCGCTCGAAGCCGGCCTCGCGGGGCGAGCGCTCCCAGAGCTTCGGCGGGGGCGTCGTCCGGGGCAGGACCGGGTTCGCGGAGTCGGGGCGGGCCAGGGCGGAGGGTGACTCCTGATCGAGCGAGGACTGGTAACAGGCTTCCGACTCTTGCGCCAACTCGGGCAGGGTCCCGTTGGGGCGGGTCCAGTAGGCCTTGCGGTCGTAATAGGCGGTGGACGTGGTGCAAGCGGCCAGAACCAGGGTCGCGGCGATCAGGCTGAAGGCTCGCATGGCCGGAAATGTTCCAAGAATCGTGCCACGGCCAAAACTTCGGCCCTCCGAAGGCCGGGTGCTACGATGACCTGGCGTTTCGAAAGGAGTCGTCTTGGAGCCCTCCATCCGCCTGATTCCCCTCGGCGGGCTCGGCGAGATCGGTCTCAACATGATGCTCGTCGAGTTCGGCGACGACCTCGTCGCCGTGGACTGCGGGCTGATGTTCCCCGACGACGAGCTGCCGGGGGTGGACTACGTCATCCCGGACTTCCGCTACATGCTCGAGCGGCGCGAGGGCGTGCGCGGGATCGTGCTCACGCACGGCCACGAGGACCACATCGGCGCGCTGCCCTACCTGCTGCGCCAGCTGCCGGCGCCCGTGTACGGCACGCCGCTGACACTGGCGCTGGTGAGCGAGAAGCTGCGCGAGCACGGGCTGCTGGAGGGCGCCGACCTCCGGCCGATGCGACCGCGCGAGACGTTCGAGCTGGGCCCCTTCCGCGTCGAGCCGATCCGCGTGACGCACTCGATCGTGGACGGCATGGGCCTGGCCATCGACACGCCGGTCGGCACGGTGGTGCTCACCGGCGACTTCAAGCTCGACCAGAGCCCGCTCGACGGCGAGCCCTCGGACTACCGGCGCTTCGCCGAGCTGGGCGAGCAGGGCGTGCTGGTGCTCTGCTCGGACTCCACGAACGTGGACCGCCCCGGCCACACGCGCTCGGAGATCGAGGTCGGCGCTGCGCTGGCCGAGCGCTTCGCCGTCGCCCACGGCCGGATCATCCTCGCCACGTTCGCCTCGCACATCCATCGCATCCAGCAGGTCCTCTCGCTCGCTGCCCGCTTCGAGCGCAAGGTCGCGCTGCTGGGCCGCTCGATGGAGCGCAACGTCGCCATCGCCGCCGAGCTCGGCTATCTGAAGCTTCCCGACGGTCTGCTGCGGCCGCTCGAGGACCTGGTCGGCCTGCCGCCCGAGCGGCAGCTGATCCTCTCGACCGGCAGCCAGGGCGAGCCGAACTCGGCGCTGACGCTGATGGCGGCCGGCGAGCACAAGTACGTGCAGATCGAGCGCGGCGACCTGGTCGTCGTCTCCGCGCGCGTGATCCCCGGCAACGAGCGCACGATCGGGCGCGTCATCAACGCGCTCTATCGCCGCGGCGCCGAGGTGCTGTACGACGACAACGCGTTCGTGCACGTCTCCGGCCACGCCAGCCAGGAAGACCTCAAGCTGATGCTCAACCTCACGCGGCCGCGCTACTTCGTGCCCGTGCACGGCGAGTACCGCCACCTGCTCGGCCACGCGCGGCTGGCCGCCTCGGTGGGGCTCACGTCCGACCGCATCTTCCTCATCGAGGACGGGGCCGGCCTCGAGGTCACCAAGACCTCCGCGCGCGTCGTCGAGGGGCTGCCGGCCGGCCGCGTGCTGGTGGACGGCAAGGGCGTGGGCGACATCGGCGCGGTGGTGCTGCGCGACCGCGAGCTGCTGGCCGAGGACGGCGTGATCGCCGTCTCGCTCACGCTCGGCGCCGGCGGCGCGATCGTGGCCGGGCCCGAGATCGCCTCGCGCGGCGTGTTCTACGTCAAGGAGAGCGAGGCGCTCCTGGCCGACCTGCGCGCCGCCGTGGTCGCCGCCCTCGCCGAGCGAGCGCCCGACGAGCCATGGGATCGCGAGAGCGTCGGCGCGCGCGTGCGCACCGCCGTGCGCCAGTTCGTGAACCAGCGCTTCCAGCGCAAGCCCGTGGTCCTGCCCATGATCCTGGAGGTGTGATGGCCGCCACCGTCTCCGTCGAGGCCGAGAAGCCCGCTGCGCCCAAGCCCGCCGCGGCCCGCCCCCGGAAGGCGCGCCGTCGCGGCGACGCCCACCGCTGGATCCGCGAGGCGCGCGGCCTCCTGGCGCTGGCCGTCGCCGGCTTCGCGCTGGTGTCGCTGGCGATCTTCGATCCGGCGCTGCCGCCGCGCGAGCAGGCGACGGCCGTGGGGCCGGTGGGCTGGTGGCTCGGCTGGCTGCTGTTCCGGATCTTCGGCTACGCCGGCTTCCTGCTGCCGCTGCTGCTGGGCGCCTGGGGCGTGGCGGCCTTCGTGCGGCCGCGCATCGCGCGCGGCTGGGTGCCGCTGGCCGGGCTCGGCGTGCTGGTGATGGCCGCCGCCGGCGTGTTGCAGCAGGCGGCCGACACGTTCGTCGCCGAGCGCGTCACCCGCGGCGGAATCCTGGCGACCGGTGGCTGGGTCGGCTGGGTGCTCGTCACGGTGCTGCACGCCGGCCTGGGCCGCGTGGGCGCCTGGCTCGTGCTGCTCACCGCGATGCCGGTCGGCGTCCTGCTCGTCACGCAGGCCTCCTACGCGGCGGTGGTGCGCCTGACGGCCGCGCG
>DASSLH010000042.1:0-14575 GCA_035689625.1 Candidatus Methylomirabilota bacterium
CGACGGCCACTTCGGCTACAGTTGACGGCGATGGTACCGCCGCGACCCCGGCTGTCGATCATCATCCCGGTCTACAACGAGCGGGCGACGATCGAGGAGCTGCTCAAGCGCGTGCAGGCCGTGCCGCTGGACAAGGAGGTCGTCGTGGTGGACGACGGCTCGACGGACGGCACCCGCGAGCTGCTGCGAGGCCTGCAGTCACCCGACGGCGTCGTGCGCGTGGTGCTGCAGCCGCTCAACCGGGGCAAGGGCGCCGCGCTGCGCCGGGGCTTCGCCGAGGCGCGCGGCGACGTGGTGATCGTCCAGGACGCCGACCTCGAGTACGACCCCGCCGACTACCCCGCTTTGCTGGAGCCGATCGAGCGCGGCGTCGCCGACGTCGTCTATGGCTCGCGCTTCCTGGGCGGCCCCCACCGCGTGCTGCTGTTCTGGCACTCGGTCGGCAACCGGCTGCTGACCACGCTGTCCAACATGCTGACCAACCTCAACCTCACCGACGTGTGGACGTGCTACAAGGTCTTCCGCGCCGAGGTGCTGCGCGACCTCACGCTGCGCGAGGACCGCTTTGGCTTCGAGGCCGAGGTGACCGCCAAGATCGCGCGCGGCCGCTGGCGCGTGTACGAGGTCCCCATCGCGTACCACGGCCGCACCTACGCCGAGGGCAAGAAGATCACCTGGAAGGACGGCGTGCGCGGCGTCTGGTGCACGCTGCGCTACGGCCTGGGCGGCTAGCGCAGCCGTCCGGGCCGTCGCGCGGACGTCAGCGAGCGACGGGCGGCGGCGGGCCGGAGCCGCGCTTATGCCCGTTACTGACCCCGCAACGCTGCCACGTCCGCGTCGACCATCATCTCGACCAACTCCCGAAACCCGACTTTTTGGTTCCAGCCAAGGATACGCCGAGCCTTGCTGGCATCGCCGATGAGGTGGTCGACCTCGGCCGGCCGCACTTGCGCCTCGTCGATCACAACGTAGTCGCGCCAGTTCAGCCCCACGTGGGCGAAGGCGATCTCGCAGAGCTCACGCACGCTGTGGGCCTCCCCCGTCGCGACCACGTAATCATCGGGGCTGGGTTGTTGCAGCATCATCCACATCGCCTGCACGTAGTCGCCCGCGAAACCCCAGTCGCGCCTCGCTTCGAGGTTGCCAAGACGAAGCCCGCTGGCGAGGCCCAGCTTGATCTGCGCGACGCCATGCGTGATCTTGCGTGTCACGAATTGTTTCCCGCGGCGCGGCGACTCGTGATTGAACAGAATCCCGGAGACGGCGTAGATGCCGTACGAGTCCCGATAGTTCACCGTGATGTGGTGGCCATAGACCTTCGCGACGCCGTATGGGCTTCGCGGGTAAAACGCGGTGCTCTCGCTCTGAGGACTCTCGCGCACCTTCCCGAACATCTCGGACGATGAGGCCTGGTAGAAGCGAATGCTCCGGTCCACGACCCGGATCGCCTCGAGCATGCGCGTGACGCCGAGCGCGGTCGTCTCACCGGTGAGGATCGGCTGCTGCCATGACGTCGGCACGAACGACTGGGCCGCGAGGTTGTAGATCTCGTGAGGCTCGATCGCGTGGAGCAGGGTGATGATGGACAACTGATCGAGCAGGTCCCCCTCCCGGAGATCGACCCGTCCCTGGATGTGCGCAATCCGCTCGAACTGGTCGGAGGATGAGCGGCGCACCATGCCGAAGACCTTGTACCCCTTCTCGAGAAGCAACTCGGCCAGGTAGGAGCCGTCTTGGCCCGTGATGCCCGTGATGAGCGCCCGTCTCTCTGTCACGATAGGGCGATTCTAGCCGGGGCGATGGTCAGATAACCACCTTTTCGGACGTTAACGCATCCGCCCCTACCCTGCCCCGGACACCGCGGCTCACGCCCGCGGCCCGCGCGGCCCGGTTGGCGTGGCCAAGGCGCGCGTTTTCTCCGCCAGGGATCGACGCTGTCGAGGATCCGCACACCAGCGCCTCAGCGCGGCAGCACCGCGACCTTGATCGAGTCCGGTCGCTCGTGGGCCGCGAATGCCTCGGCGAGCGCGTCGAGGCCGAAGCGGTGCGTGATCAGCGGGCGCGTGCGGACGGTGCCGGCGGCCACCAGGCGCATCGCCTCCGGGAACTCGTCCTGGTAGATCATCGAGCCGGTGAGCGTGACCTCGCGGCGCACGACCGAGAAGAACGCCACCGGCGTCGGCTCGTGCGGCAGGCCCGTCAGCACCACGCGGCCGCCCGGGCGCACGAGCGCCAGCGCGTGGCTGACGGCCTCGGCGGTGCCGGCGGTCTCGATGACGACGTCCACGCCCTCGCGGCCGGAGAACGCGCGCGCCACGGCGTCCAGGGGCCCCTCGCTCACGGCGTGCGTGGCCTCGGCGCCGAGCTCGCGGGCGAGCGTGAAGCGGCGCGCGGAACGGCTCACGACCAGCACGCGGACGCCGCGGCCGCGCAATACTTGTAGGCCCAGCAGACCGAGGGTGCCGGCGCCGACCACGGCCGCGCTCTCGCCGTGGCCGGCGGCGCCGCGGGCGACGGCGCGGACGACCACCGCCAGCGGCTCCGTGATCATCAGGTCCTCGTCGGCGACGCCGGCCGGCGCCGGCCAGCAACAGCGCTGGGGCACGCGCGCCAGCTCGGCGAAGCAGCCGTCCACGTCGATGCCGACCGCCGTGCGCGAGAGACAGAGGTTGCGGTTGCCCTCGCGGCAGAGCGGGCAGGCGCCGCACGAGTAGTTCGGCTCGATCGCGACCCGGTCCCCCACCCGCACGCGGCTCACGCCGGTGCCGACCGCGGCCACCTCGCCGACGAACTCGTGGCCGAGCACCAGCGGATAGCGGACCGGGCGATCGCCGGTCCAGATGCGGTAGTCGGTGCCGCAGAGGCCGGCCATGCCCACGCGCACCAGCACCTCGCCGGCGCGCGGCTCGGGCGCCGCCACGCTCTGCGCGCGCAGGTCCCGGGGTCCGACGAGCACCGCCGCCTTCACGCCGCTGCCCTCAGGCCGCCGTGTGGCCGCCGTCGAGAAAGATCGTCTGGCCCGTCATGAAGTCCGAGCCGCTGCCGGCCAGGAACACGGCCAGGGGGCCGATCTCCTCCAGGCGCCCGGTGCGGCGGGCCGGGATGTCGCGGGTGAGGCGCTCGTGGATCTTGGGGTCGGCGAAGGCCGCCTCGTTCATGTCGGTCACGAACCAGCCGGGCGCGATGGCGTTGACCTGGATGTTGTGGCGCGCCCACTCCACGCCCAGCGCGCGCGTGAGCGAGATCACGCCGCCCTTGCTGGCCGCGTACATCGCGTAGCCGGGCAGGCCGACGGCGGCCAGCACCGAGGCGAGGTTGACGATCTTGCCGGAGCGCTGGCGGATCAGGTACGGGGCCGCCGCCCGGCAGCCGAAGAAGACACCGGAGAGGTTCACGTCGATCACGGCCTGCCAGTCGGCCGGATCGGCCTCGGCCAGGGGCGCCACCCGCGCGATGCCCGAGTTGTTGACGACGACGTCGAGCCGGCCCAGCGCGCTCACCGTCTCGGCCATCAGCCGCTCGACGGCCGGGTAGTCGGCGACGTCGGTCGGCAGCACCAGCGCGCGCACGCCGTGCGCGTGCGCCTGCTGCGCCGTCTCCTCCAGGTCCGGCTTGGACCGCGCGGCCAGCGCGACGTCGGCACCGGCCTCGGCCAGCGCCACCGCGATGCTGCGGCCCAGCCCGCGGCTGGCGCCGGTGACGACGGCGACCTTGCCCGCGAGCGGCTTACCCGTACAGCGCCTCCAGCTCCTTCTTGTACTTGTCGGAGACGACCTTGCGCTTGACCTTGAGCGTCGGCGTCAGCTCGCCCCCCTCCTGCGTGAAGTCGCCGGGCAGGATCGCGAACTTCTTGACCTTCGCGTACGACTGCAAGTTGGAGTTCTTCTCCTCCACCGTGCGTGCCACGCGCTCGACGACCCGGGGGTGCTTGACGAGCGCGGTGGGATCGCTCGTGAGCACGCCCTGCTCGCGGGCGAACTTGGCCAGTTCGTCGGCGTTGAGCGTGATGAGCGCCACCGGGTACGGGCGGCGATCGCCGTGCACCATCACCTGGCTGATGAACGGATCGGCCTTCAGCAGATTCTCGATGTTCTGCGGCGCGATGTTCATGCCGCCGGCGGTGACGATGAGGTCCTTCTTGCGGTCGGTGATGAAGAGGAATCCGTCCTCGTCGATGCGGCCGATGTCGCCGGTGTGGAACCAGCCGTCCGGCTCGAACACCTCGGCCGTCGCCTGCGGCTGCTTGTAGTAGCCCTTGGCGATGTTGCGCCCGCGGAACAGGATCTCGCCATCGGCGGCGATCTTCATCTCGATGCCGTCCAGCGCCTGGCCCACGGAGCCGAACTTGTACTTGTCGGGCCGGTTGAACGTGCCCACCGGGCACGTCTCGGTCAGGCCGTAGCCTTCCAGGATCAGGATACCGGCAGCATGGAAGAACTCGGCGATGTCGCGCGACAGCGGCGCGCCACCGGAGATGGCCCACTGCAACCGCCCGCCCAGCCGCGCGTGCAGCTTGGAGAACACCAGCGTGTGGGCGAGCTTGCGCCTGAGCTCGAGCGCGAACGGCACCGGCTGGCCGCGCTGCTGGTGGCGGCTGACCTCGCGGCCGACCTGCAGCGCCCAGCGGAAGATCCTGCGCTTGAGCGGCGAGCCAGCCTCGGCCATGGCCATCACGCCGGCGTACACCTTCTCGAACACGCGCGGCACGCTGCAGATGAAGTGCGGGTGCACCTCGGCCAGGTTGGGGCCGATCTTGTCCATGCTCTCGGCGAACGCGGTCGTCAGCCCGTGGTAGACGCCCAGGAACGACTCCAGCCGCGCGAACGAGTGGGCCAGCGGCAGGAAGAGCAGGTGCACCCAGCCTTCCTGCACCGGCACCGAGCGACGGCCCGACTGCACCGCCGCGACGTGGTTGTCGTGCGTCTGCATCACGCCCTTGGGCGGCCCCGTGGTGCCGGAGGTGTAGACGATCGCGGCGAGGTCCTCGGCCTTGCCCGTGGTGACGCGCTCGGCCAGCGTGGACTTGTGCGCCTCGGCGTTGTCGCGGCCCAGCCGTCGCAGTATGTCCCACGTCATCACCGACTTCGGCGGCTGGGCCGGCTTGTAGCCGGTCATCACGACGATGTGCTCCAGCTGCGGCGTCTTCTCGCGCGCCTCCAGCACCTTGGCCAGCTGGCCAGCGTCCTCGACGAAGATCGTGCGGGCGCCGCAGTCGTTGATGATGTAGGCGATCAGGTCCGGCGGGTACGTCGGGTAGATCGGCACCGTCACGCAGCCGGCGCTGAAGATGGCGAAGTCGGCCTGCACCCACTCGGCACGGCTGGTGGAGAGCAGCGCGACGGTGTCGCCCTTGCCGCGCCCCAGCGCGATGAGCCCCAGCGCGACCTCGCGCACGACCTCGCCGACCTGGCGCCAGGTGAGCGTCTGCCACGCCCCCCCCTGCTTGGACATCTGGGCCGGCCTGTCGGCGCTGCGCTCCACGCGGCTCCAGAACAGTTTGGCGAGCGTGTCGTCGGCCATCGCGTGCTCCTCCCGGTGGGCCCCGCCGGGGCCCCTCGAGCGTGAAAGTCTGCAACTTCAGCGGGTTTCGTGACACTACCACCCCAGGCATGACGCGGCGCGAAAAATCGCTTGACGGTGCTAACGCGGCGCGTTAATCTCCAGGGTGCGTAACGAGGAGCACATCCAATGGCGAAGCGAATGGCTCGCAAGACACGGCCGGGTGCGACGCAGAAGGAGACAGACATGCAAGACGTGAAGAAGGCGCAGGAGATGTTCAGCCAGGGCTCGGGCAAGGCGGTGGAGACGATCACGGTCTGGGCCGACGCCAACCAGCGTGTACTCCGCGAGCTGGCCGAGCTGTCGGCGGCGACTGCCAAGGAAGGCGTGCGGCTCTACGCCGAGCTGCAGCAGGCCGGCATCGAGGCGGTGCGCGACGCGCAGGCCTCGGCGCTGCGCTGGCAGACGGCGATGTCGGAGGCGCCGCGCGATCCCCTCGCCTGGTACCAGCGCGCGCTGACCGACGGCGTGGAGACGGCGCAGAAGTGGTTCCAGATGCTGGAGGGCAACGCCCAGGCGGTGACCCGCACGGCCGAGCGGCTGCAGACCACGGCCGAGCAGGCCGGCAAGGGCATCCAGGAGTCGTTCTCGGAGGCGGTGACGAAGATGAAGGAGGTCTACGCCGCCTAGCGGAAGCGGACTACTTCGACTCGGCCTTGCGCTTCTGCAAGCGCTCCTCGAGCGAGCGGAGGCGGTCGCGCAGGGCCGAGACCTCCTCGCGCAGCTTGTCGGCGTCCTCGGTCGTCGCCGCCTCGCGGCGCGGCTCCGCCGCCGGCGGGGCCGTGGCCCCCAGCACCGCCCCCCACCCCGCCCGCGTGGACCAGTCGCGGAAGATCCGCTCCATGTCGCGCTGGCTGGAGATGAGCCCTTCCAGGCTCGAGCGCATGGACTTCTGCACGAAGTCCTGCCAGCTCTCGCCGTGCTTGATGAGCTGGTGCAGGAAGGCGGCCGGCAGGCTGGCCCGCCGCGTGCGCTCATTTTCTAGAATTATCTGGGTGAGCGTGACCGAGGTGAGGTCCTCGCCCGAGCTGGCGTCCACCACGGAGATCTCGCGGCCGGCGCGGATCATCTCCTCGATCTCCTCGAGGGTGACGTAGCGGCTCTCCTGGGTGTCGTAGAGCTTGCGGTTGGAGTAGCGCTTGATGACGTACGCCATCGTCCGCCGATCTTAACACTCCGCGTCAACGCTCACAAGAATCGCTAGAACCGGCGTGATAGACTGCGATTCTTCACCGCAGCCCCCAGCAGGAGGACGTACGCATGAAGCTCAAGGGTCGCACGGCGCTCGTCACCGGAGGCTCCCGCGGCATCGGCCGGGCCGTCGCGCTCGCGCTGGCCGAGGAGGGCGCCGATGTCGCCATCAACTACGTGTCGAGCGAGGCGGCGGCGCGCGACGTCGCCGAGCACATCAACAAGATGGGCCGCAAGGGGATCCTGGCCCAGGCCGACGTCAGCGACTATCCGGACACGTTCCGCATGGCCCAGGACGTGCTGCGCGACTTCGGCCACCTCGACATCCTCGTCAACAACGCCGGCATCAACTCCGACAAGACGTTCGTGAAGATGGACCACGCCTCCTGGCGGAAAGTGCTCGGCACCAACCTGGACGGCGTCTTCAACTGCACCAAGGTTTTCATCGACCAGATGCTCAAGCAGAACTACGGCCGCGTCGTGAACATGACGTCGGTCATCGGCCAGATCGGCAACTTCGGCCAGGCCAACTACGCCGCCTCCAAGGCCGGCGTGGCCGCGTTCACCAAGTCGCTGGCCAAGGAGCTGGCGGGCAAGGGCGTCACCGTCAACGCGCTCGCGCCCGGCTTCATCGAGACCGAGATGGTCGCCAACATCCCCGACAAGGTGAAGGCCAAGCTGCTCGAGCAGATCCCGCTGAGGCGCTTCGGCACCGCCGGGGAAGTCGGCCGCGCCGTCGTCTACCTCGTCTCGCCCGACGGCGACTACATCACCGGCTCCGAGCTGTCCATCAACGGCGGTCTCCTGATGTGACGAAGGGGCACCTGCGGGTGCCCCTTCCCTCTTCCATTCGCTCCGTCGATTTGTCCCGTGACGCGCCGAATCTCCTGGAGCGTTTCAGCAGGGAATTCCAGGCCGTCGGGGCCGTCACCGTCATCCGCGACCGCCGGCCCGGGGTGGCCGTCAACATCCCCGACGCCTCGAGCGGCTGGACACGCTGCTCAAGACCACCATGGAGCGCACCTCGGCCGTGCTGCAGGCCGACCGCTCCACGTTGTTCCTGGTGGACCGCAAGACGCGCGAGATCTGGTCCAAGGTGCAGCCCGCCTGCCCGCCGCCGCTGGCAGCAGCCATGCAGTAGCGGCCGGGTATGCGAAACCTATTGATCGCGGTGACGGTGGTCGGGGTGCTGGGTGGGTGCGGGACGGTGCATCGCGGCCAGACCACCTACGTCAGGCCGGGCGCGAGCAGCGCGCAGGTGCAGGCGGATCAGAGTTTCTGCCGCCAGCAGGCCGTGGGGCAGATCGAGGACAAGATCGCCACCTACGGCCAGACGATGAACCGCCGGGCCTACGACGACTGCATGCGGGCGCGCGGCTACGACGTGGACAGCGCGTCTGCGCTGGTGAGCTGGTAGTCGAGCCGCTCGCTCTCAGGTCCTCCGGGGCGCGGCGCCGAGCATGGACAGGCCCAGCATGCCCCAGAGCGTCATGGCCTGCGCCGCCAGCGCCCACGGCGTCCACGCCAGCGCGGCCACCGCCGCGGCGCTGGTCGGGCGTCCCTCGTAGACCACCGGCGTCTTGCTGGGCATGATCCACGCCTCGCCGGAGAGGACCTCCTCGCCGTGCTGGTTCACGCACACGGTCTGCAGGCGGATCCGGTTGCGCTCACGGATCACCTCGATGACCTCTGCCCGCGCGGTGATCGTGTCCCCCGCCTTCACCGGCTTGACGAACTTCAGCGACTGCGACAGGTAGATCGCTCCCGGCCCCGGCAGGACCGTGCCGATGACGGCCGAGATCAGGCCGGCAGTGTAGATGCCGGGCGCGATGGGAACCTTGAACGAGGTGCCGGCGGCGTAGGCGGGGTCGCTGTGCACGGGGTTGTAGTCGCCGACCGCCTCCACGAAGGCCGCGATGTCGTCCTGCTCGATCAGGCGCGTGATCTCCGCGTGGTCGCCGGGGTTCAGATCCGCGATCGTCCGCCCGATCATGCACGCTCCTTGTCGCCGAGACGGCGGAGGATGGCCTGCACCCCGTCCTCGACGCGCTCGAGGCGTTCCTCCAGCTCGACGATCTGCTTGGCCACCGCGGTGAGCTGGGACCGCGAGGCGAGGTTGAGCTGCGTGGTCATCTGCTCAAGCGCCTGTTCGCCAGCCTTCTTCACCGGCGCCTGGGCGGCCAGCCAGCCCTCCAGCGAGCGGCCCATGAGCTGGGCAAACGCCTCGGTGTGCATGGACTGGTTGAGCACGCGCGACCACGCCTCGATCCACTGGTCGAGGAACTGCTTCCACTGGGCGATCAGGTCGGGCGTGACCGGCGTGATGGCGAACATCCGAGCCCACTGCTCGAGCCCCTGGTTGAGCACCGGGCGCCAGAAGGCCAGCGGATCGGGCGGCGGCGTGGGCGCCTGGCTGACCAGGCGCGTCCATGCCTGGGTGGAGTCCTCGATCTGCTTGCGCCAGAGGTCGAACAGCTGTGTCGTCGCGGTGGTGGCGTCCGTCATCGTCGTCCCCTCTACGACCGCGTCGCCAGCCAGCTGGAGACCTTCGGCCAGCAGTTGACGGCCGCGCCGCGTCCGGCGATCAGCGAGATGTGGCCGCCGGGCAGCTCGATGTAGTCCTTGTCGCGGCTGGCGACGGCATCGATGAGCGCGCGCACGCAGGCCGGCGGCGCGATGTAGTCCTCGCGGGCGCCGACGACGAACACGGGGCACTCGATGCTGCCCAGGCGCACCGGCCGGCCACCGAACACCAGCTCACCGCGGAAGAGCTTGTTGCCCTGGTAGAAGTCGCGCACCCACTGCCGGAAGAACTCGCCGGGGAAGGCCACGTACTCGTTCGCCCACTTGTTGAGCGCGCTGAAGCCCTCCACGTACTTGTCGTTCCACAGGTTCCACCACAGGTTCAGGTTGGTGGAGAGATCCATCGTCGGCCGCAGCAGCTTGAAGCCGGCCTTGACGAGGTCGGCCGGCACCGCGCCCAGCGTGTCCACGAACCGGTCCACGTCGAAGTACTGGCGGTCGAGCCAGAGGCCGAACAGCCCGATCTTCGAGAAGTCGATCGGCCCCGCCATGTCGATGTAGTTCTTCACGCGGACCTCGGGATGCGAGGCCACGAACGAGGCCGACAGCGGCGCGCCCATGCAGTAGCCGAGGATGCTCAACTCGTCGGTCCCCGACGTCTCCAGCACCTTGCGGACCATGCGCGGCAGGATCTTCACCACGCAGTCCTCGAACGTCAGGTCGTTGTCCTCGGGACCGAACACGCCCCAGTCGAGCAGGTAGAAGTCGAAGCCCTCGCGGGTCATGTGCTCGACGAAGGAGCCGCCCGGCAGCAGGTCGAAGATGTAGGGCCGGCTGATGCCGAGGTTGGGCACGAACAGCAGCGGCGTGCGGTGCGTGCGGCGGGACGCGTAGCGGTAGAGGCGCGACTTGTTGCGCTTGTAGATCTCCTCGCGCGGCGTCTGGCCGGTCTTCGGCTCGGCGGCGGTGGCCAGGCGGCCGAGGTTGGTGAGGCGGCGGGCGTTACGGTCGAACTCTTCCTGCCACTGCTTGACCGTCTCGGGTGACGCGGCGGCGGTCGCGGCGGCGAAGCCATTGGTGAACCGCTCCACCACGTCCGCGAAGCGTTCCTGACCCATCCAGGGGGCCTCCTCAGGCGATCGGGTACCGACGATGTCAATTATCCACGGGAACGCCGCGACGCGTCAAATGCTTTCCGCATCGCGGCATCCCGCGGGCGCCGGTCCCGGCCGGCCGTCACATGGAGAACATCGAGCCCAGCTTCATCGCCAGGCCCATGTCGCCCTTCACCTTCAGCTTGCCCGACATGAACAGCATCTGCCCGGACTGCTTGCCGGAGAGCATGTCCACCCAGTCCTGGGCCGCGATCTGCAGCGTCAGGTTGGGGGTGGTGGCCGCCCCGGGGCTCACCGTGCAGGTGCCGTCCTTGATGACGGCGTTCCAGGTCCCCCCGCCCTCGCCGCTGATGTCGTACTGGATCGTGGCGTTGGTCCCGCTGGCCTTGTCCGGCCGGAACCGGCCCGGCATCGCCTCGAAGCTCTCCTTGACTGTCGGCATGTGCTGTCCTCCCCTGTCATAGTTGCCGCCGGGGCGGCTCCGCAGGACTGCCGCCGCCCGACGGTCGGGCCAAGAATGCGTCCCGGTGATCAGAACGTGAACAGGTCCATCCCGCCGGTGACTGTCAGGACCGTGCCGGTGATGTAGCGGGCGCGCTCGGAGCACAGGAACGCGATCGCGTTGGCGACGTCCTCCGGCTCGCCCTCCTTGTGCATCGCGACCCGCTTGACCATGCGCTCGTAGAGCGGGCTCAGGCTGGCGTTGGGGGCGATGATCCCCGGCGCCACCGCGTTGCACGTCACGTTGTAGCGCGCGCCCTCCAGCGCGACCGACTTCGCGAAGCCGATCACGCCGATCTTGGTGGCCGAGTACGCCGTCTGGCCGAAGCCGCCCATCAGCCCGGCGATCGAGGCCATGCACACGATGCGGCCCCAGCGGCGCTCGCGCATGCCGGGAAAGACCGCGCGCGTGACCTTCATCGTGCCGGTCAGGTTGACGGCGAGGTTGAACTCCCAGTCCTCGTCGCGCATGTCCTTGAGCTGGCCGACGGTGTAGATCATCCCCGCGTTGTTCACGCAGATGTCGACCGGCCCCAGGTCCTTCTCCACGCGCGCGACGACGTCCTGCACCTGGGCCGTGTCGCGGATGTCGCACGCGTAGCCGCGCGCCTGCCCGCCGCCCCTGGCGATGTCTTTCGCGGTCTCCTCGGCGCCCTCGGCGTTGAGGTCCACGATCGCCAGCCGGCAGCCCTCGGCGGCCAGCGTGAGCGCGTCGGCCTTGCCGAGGCTGCGGGCGGCGCCGGTGACGAGCGCGACCCTGCCCTTGATCCCGAGGTCCATTTACAGGCTCGCCTCGCCTACGGCTGCGGCTCGCACAGCCATCCGCCTACTTGCCCTTGAACTGCGGCTCGCGCTTGCCGAAGAAGGCCTGGATGCCCTCGGCGGCGTCCTCGCTGCGCAGCGTGGGCATGAAGGCCTCGATCTCCACGTCGATCGAGCGCGCCATCGGGGCGTCCAGCCCCTCGTCCACGGCCTTGATGATCGCCGCCATCGCCAGCGGCGCCCGCTTGCCGAGCTGGCGGGCCAGCGCCTTGGCATCGTTGAGCGTCTCGCCCTCCTTGCACAGGCGGTTGACGAGGCCCAGCGCCAGGCACTCCTGCGCCGGGATCTGCGTGCCGAGCAGCAAAAACTCGAGCGCCTTGGTGCGGCCGATCAGGCGCGGCAGTCGCTGGGTGCCGCCGTAGCCGGGGATGATGCCGAGGTTCGACTCGGTCTGCCCCATGCGGGCGCCCTCCTTGAGCAGGCGCAGGTGGCAGGCCATGGCGATCTCGCAGCCGCCGCCCATGGCGTGGCCGTTGAGCGCGGCGATCACCGGCTTGGGGAAGCGCTCGAGCTTGCGCATCACGCTGTTGCCGAAGCGGATGAAGTGCTCGACGTCGCCGCCGGAGAACGCCGAGCCGAGGTCGGCGCCGCCGCAGAAGATCTTGTCGCCGGCCCCGGTGATGATCACCGAGCGCACGCTGTCGTCGCCCTGCACGCTGGTGAGCGCGGTGCTCAGCTCCTGCACGAGCGCCTCGCTGATCGCGTTGGCCGGCGGCCGGTTGAGCGTGATGACCGCGTAGGTCTCCTCGCGGTCGAGCAGGATCGTCTCAAACCCCATGACGCGTCACTCCTTTGAGGAAGATCGTGGCCACCGCGTCGGCGGCGTCCCCCAGGCGGTAGCCGCGCTTGCCGAGCACCCAGGAGGTGGCCAGCTGGTCCATGGCTCCGAACAGCATCTTGGTGGCCACCTTCACCGGCAGATCGGGCGCGAACCGTCCGGCGGCCACGCCTTCCTCCAGGATGGACCCGATCAGCTCGAAATACGCGGAGACCTCGTGGGCGGAGGCGCCGCGGAAGAACTTGTGGCCCTGGCGCAGCTCGACCTGCACGACCTCGGCCAGCGCCGGGTTCTGCTCGAGCACCGTGAAGTGCAGCGCCACCAGGCGGCGCAGCTTCTTCTCGGGATCCGTCTCGTCGGCGATCGCGCGACGCAGGTGGGCGACGAAGGCCGCCATCCTGTCGCGGAAAAGCGTGACGAGGATCTCCTCCTTGGTCTTGAAGTACAGGTAGATGGTGCCGCTGGCGATGCCGGCCTCGCGCGCGATGTCGGACACGCGCGAGTTGTAGTAGCCGTTCCGCGCGAAGACGCGGATCGCGGCCTCCACGATCTGCTGGGGCTTGTCGGGATCTCGCATGTCGGCGACCGCCTCGCTGCCCGCGATGGATTGACTGAATCGCCGTTCATTCTACGGGCCGCCCCGAAAGCCTGTCAACGCGTGTTAGAGTCCGCGCATGCGGATCAAGTACCGCATCGGCGTCATGCCCGGCCCGTGGCCGGCCGGGCCTGGCGGGCGCGACTTCTTCTGGCGCTTCGTGGACCTCTGCGAGAAGAGCGAGATCGACTCCGTCTGGTTCTCCGAGCGGCTGTCCTCCCCGCTGCCGGTGCCGGAGCCGATGACCGCCATGGCCGCCGTCGCCGCCCGGACCACGCGGCTCAAATTCGGGCCGAGCGTCTTCGTCACCCCGTTCCGCACGCCGGTGCTGGCCGCGCGCGAGATCGCGATGATCGACTACCTCTCCGGCGGCCGCATGCTGCCGGCCTTCGGCATCGGCGTGGAGCAGGAGCGCGAATTCCTCGCCGCCGGCGTGCCGTTCAAGGAGCGCGGCCGGCGCACCGACGAGGCCATCGCGATCATGCGGAAGGTCTGGACCGAGGACGAGGTCACGTTCGCCGGCGAGTTCTGGAAGCTCGAGCGCGTGACGGTCCTGCCCCGGCCCCTCCAGCAGCCGCTGCCGCTGTGGATCGGCGGCAACAGCGAGCCGGCCATGCGCCGGGCCGGGCGCCTGGGCGACGGCTGGATCCCGTCCTTCATCACGCCGGAGCAACTCCGGGTGGGCGTCGAGAAGACGCAGGCGTTCGCGGCCGGGGCGAGACGCGAGGTTCCGGCCGATCACTTCGGCGTCCTCTTCTACTTCTGCCTCGACCCCGACCCGGCCGCCGCCCGCGCCCTGACCGCGCCCTTCATCCCTCGCGGCCGCGTGGACGACGCCACGCTGGCCCGCTGCACGGCCTTCGGGCCGGCCGACCTCGTGCGCGAGCGGCTGGAGCAGTACGTGGCCGGGGGTGCCTCCAAGTTCATCCTGCGCCCGATGGGCCCGCCCGAGCGCGCGCTCGACCAGCTCGGCCAGCTCGCGACCGACGTCGTCCCCGCCTTCCACCGCCGCTGACGCCGGCGCGCCGGCCGCGCGCCTGGCCGCGCTGCAGGCCGGCGCGCTCGACTGGGACCTGGTCCTGGACGAGGCCGTCCGCCACGGGCTGATCCCGCTCCTCTACCGCCACACGCTCGCCCTGCACGCCCCCGGCGCCGCCCTCGACCGTCTCGAGCGCGAGTTCGCCGCCGCCACGCTGCGCAGCCTGGCGCTGACGGACGCGCTGGTCGACGTGATCACCGCCATGCGGGCGGCCGGCGTCGGCGTGACGCCGTTCGAGGGGCCGGCGCTGGCCGCCTCGATCTACGGCGACGTGCGCCTGCGGCGGTTCGACGACCTCGACATCCTCGTGCACCGCGCCGACGCGGCGGCCGCCGACGCCGTTCTCGCACGCCGCGGCTACCGGGCCTGCGCGGCCTCGTCGTGGACGCGCCGCTACGGCCGGGGCGACGTCGCCGTCGCCCTGCACTGGGCGATCGCGCCGGGCGCCGGCG
>DASSLH010000043.1:0-4715 GCA_035689625.1 Candidatus Methylomirabilota bacterium
CCGCCTTCGGCTTCGGCGCCGCCACCGGCATCGACCTCGGCGGCGAGAAGTTCGGGCTCATCCCCCAGCCGCGGTTCACCCGCAAGGGCCGTCCCGCCTCCTGGCACGCCGGGGAGACCGTCAACATGGCCATCGGCCAGGGCGCCGTGCTGGTGACCCCCATGCAGGTCGCCCGCTTCTTCTCGGCCATCGCCAACGGCGGCGTGCTGTGGAAGCCGCGCCTCGTGCAGCGCATCGAGCGGCCCGACAAGGGCGTGGTGTGGGGCGACGCCGGCAGCGTCAACGGCCACGTCGAGCTCTCGCCGATGGTGTGGGCGTTCATGCGCCAGGCGCTGTGGGCCGTCGTCAACGACGGCGGCACCGGCGGCGCCGCCCGCATCCCGGGTCTGGACATCGCGGGCAAGACCGGCACCGCCCAGACGATCGCGAACTCGAAGTCGTCCAAGGGCCAGGACCACGCCTGGTTCGCCGCGTTCGCGCCGGTCAAGGATCCCGAGGTCGTCGTCGTCGTCCTCGTCGAGCGCGGCGGCCATGGCGGCGAGGCGGCGGCGCCGATCGCCAAGCAGATCTTCAACACGATCTTCCTGGAGAAGACGGCGGCCGTCGAGATTCGGGGATGACCTTCGGCATCGACCGCCGGCTGCTGCAGAACGTGGACTGGCCCCTGCTCGGCGCCACCGTCGCCCTCGTCACGCTGAGCGCCACCACGCTGGCCACGCTCAACGTCGGCCGCGCCGGCGGCGGCGTGGCGGTGCGCCAGCTGGCGTGGTTCGGGCTCGGCATCTTCGCGCTGACGATCGTCGCCAGCATCGACTACCGGCGCCTGGTGCGGCTGGCGCCGCTGCTCTACCTCGTCGGGCTCGGCGTGCTGCTGGCGGTGTTCGTGATCGGCCGCACGGTCTCCGGCGCCCGCCGCTGGCTCATGGTCGGCCCGGTCTCGGTGCAGCCCTCGGAAGTCTTCAAGCTCTGCTTCGTCCTCATGGTGGTCTGGCTGCTGTCCACGCGATGGGCGCAGCCGGTCAGCAAGGCCGTGCTGGTGGCCTCGGCGCCGCTGGCCGTCGTGCCGGCCGTGCTCATCGTCAAGCAGCCCGACCTCGGCACCTCGCTGCTGCTGTTTCCCGTGCTGATAGCCCTGCTGATCGCCGCCGGGATGCGCCTCAGGATCCTGGGAGGACTCGTCCTCGCCGGGCTCGCCGCGGCCCCCCTGGTGTGGCTGGCGCTGAAGGACTATCAACGGGACCGGATCCTCGTGTTCCTGGACCCGTTCCGCGACCCCCTCGGGCGCGCGTACAACGTGATCCAGGCCAAGATCGCCATTGGCTCGGGACAGCTCCTGGGCAAGGGCGTGGCCGGCGCCACACAGAGCCGGCTGGCCTTTCTCCCGGAGCGCCACACGGATTTCATCTTCGCCGTATTCGCCGAGACGTGGGGGTTCGTCGGTTGCCTGGTGCTGCTCACCTGCTACGCGCTGCTGCTGCTCCGCGGATTCGACATCGCGGCGTCGACGCGTGAGCCGGTGGGACGGCTGGTCGCCGTGGGGGTCACCGTGCTGGTGGCCACCCAGGTGCTCGTGAACGTCGGCATGGTGACGGGCCTGATTCCCGTCGTCGGCATTCCGCTGCCGTTCATGAGCTACGGCGGCTCCTCGATGGTCGTCTCCATGATGGCCCTGGGCCTCCTGCTCTCGGTAAGGATGCGGCAGTTCCAATGAGGTGCTGCCGTGAGCAAACGCATCGTCGTCAACGTCGGCCTGCTCGAGACGCGCGTCGGAGTCCAGGAAGGTAACCTCCTCACCGAGCTCTACGTCGAGCGGCACCGGCACCGGTCGATCGTCGGCAGCGTCTACAAGGGCACGGTGACGAACGTCCTGCCGGGCATGCAGGCGGCGTTCGTGGACATCGGCCTCGCCAAGGACGCCTTCCTCTACGCCGGCGACTACACCGCCAACCTCGGCGACGTGCGCTCGATCGTCGCCGCCGAGGCCGGCGACGACGCCGATGCCGACGTCGATCCCGACGAGGAGCCGCGCCGCGAGGCAACCGGCCCCATCGAGGCGATGCTGAGCCGGGGCCAGACCGTCCTGGTGCAGGTCTCCAAGGAGTCGCTGGGGACCAAGGGCGCACGCGTCACCTCGTTCATCTCGCTGCCCGGCCGCTACGTCGTCTACATGCCGCAGGCCCGCCACGTCGGCGTCTCCCGCCGCATCCGCGACGAGCGCGAGCGCGAGCGGCTGCGGGCGGCGCTGCGCGGCCTGCCGCTGCCGCCCGGCGGCTTCATTTTGAGGACCAACGCCGAGGGCAAGGGCGAGGCGGAGTTCGCCCACGACGTCGAGTTTCTCTCGCGGCTGTGGTCGCAGATCCAGACGCGCTTCGAGCAGGCGAGCGCGCCGGCCGCCCTGCACGAGGAGATGGACCTGACCTTCCGCGTCGTGCGCGACCTGTTCTCGCCGGAGGTCGACGAGTTCGTGGTGGACGACCGCGCGGCCTGGGAGAAGTGCCTGGGCTACGTCCGCGCGCTGGTGCCGTCGCTGGAGGATCGCGTCCGGCTCTACACCGAGCGGGCGCCGATCCTCGATGCGTTCGGTATCGAGAAGGACATCGAGAAGGCGCTGCGGCGGCGCGTGTGGCTGAAGTCGGGCGGCTACATCGTCATCGACCACACCGAGGCGCTGGTCTCCATCGACGTCAACAGCGGCAAGTACGTCGGCAAGCGGGACTTCGAGCAGACCGTGCTCAAGATCAACCTGGAGGCCGTCAACGAGGTCGTGCGCCAGATCCGGCTGCGCGACCTCGGCGGGATCATCATCATCGACCTGATCGACATGGAGGTGCCCGAGCACCGCGAGCAGGTCGAGAAGGCGCTCAAGCGCGCGCTGGCCGAGGACAAGGCCCGCAACAACGTGCTGCAGATCTCCGAGCTGGGCCTGGTCGAGATGACGCGCAAGCGCGTGCGGCAGGATCTGCGCGCCGCCCTCACCCAGCACTGCGCGGTCTGCCGGGGCACCGGCGTCGTGAAGTCCGACGAGACGCTGGCCATCGAGGTCTACCGCGCGATCCAGGCCAAGGCCGCCGCCGAGGCGCCGCCCGGCGAGGGCCGCGAGATCGTGGCCCGCGTGCACCCCGACGTCGCCGGCTACATCGAGCGCGAGGGGCGTCCCGACCTCGAGCGGCTGCAGAGCGCGCTCGACGTGAAGATCAGCGTGCAGGCGGCGCCGAGCCAGGTCCAGCGCGAGGAGTACGAGATCCGGGTGCGCTGAGCGCCCGGACGCCGGGGGCCGGGGAGCGGATGGACTACGAGCGCCCGGGCGTGGCCGAGACGTACCGCCGCGGCCGCGTCCTGCCCGCCGCAGCGCTCGATCTCTGGCGCGACGTCCTGCGCGCGCTAGTGAGCCCGCGCGAGGTCGCGCGCGCCGCCGACATCGGCTGCGGCACCGGCCGGTTCACCGCCTGGCTGGCCGACGTGTTCGACGCCCCGGTGATCGGCATCGAGCCGGCGGCCGCGATGCTGGCGGCGGCGCCACCGGCGCCGCGCGTGCGCTACGTCAACGCGGCCGGCGAGGCGCTTCCCGTCCGTGCCCGCGCGCTCGACCTGGCGTTCCTGTCGCTGGTCTACCATCACCTGGCCGACCCCGTCGCGGTCGCCGGCGAGCTGCACCGCGCGCTGCGCCCCGGCGGGCGCGTCGTGCTGCGCACGGCAACGCGCGAGATCCTGGACGGCTTCGCCTACCTGGGGTGCTTCCCCGACGCTCGCGCGCTCGACGAGCGACGGATGCCGTCGCGGGCGGCGCTGCGGTCGACGTTCACGGCCGCCGGTTTTCGCGAGACGGCGCAGCAGATCGTCCAGCAGCCGGTCGCGCGCGGCCCCGAGGCGTACGTGGCCCGCGTCGGCCAGCGGGCGCTCTCCAACCTGCAGCAGATCCCCGACGCGGCATTCACCCGGGGCATGGAGGCGCTGCGCGAGCGGTGCCGCCCGCTTCCGGCCGATCACGTGTTCCGGGAGCCGCTCGACGTGTTCGTCTTCGCATCGTGCTAGCATCCCGCCACCATGGCCCGCACGTCGCCCTCGCGCGTCAGCGCCAGCAAGGTCATGAACGACCTCCGCCTGGCCGCCCGGCGCGGCGATCGCACCGCGCTGTCGCTGGCGCTGGACCAGATGCGCACGCTCGCGCACTCGCCGAAGTACTGGGAGCGCTATCTCGGCCTGCTGCGCAATCCGCTGGCCCGCCTCGTGGACCTGCTCGTCATCAAGCAGGGCGAGCGCATCGCCCACCAGAAGGGCTGGAAGCTGCCCCGCCCGGCCCCGGCCACCGGGGCCAGGCCCAGGGGCAAGAGCAAGAAGGCGGCGCGCCGCAAGACCGCCGCCGCCACCGCCGACGCCCAGCCCTCGCTGTTCGAGTGAGCCGCGCGCTCATCGTCGTCAACCCGGCGGCAGGCGGGGGACGAACCGAGCGGCTCTGGCCGGCGCTGCGCGACGACCTGCAGCGCCTCGGCCTGGCCTTCGACTGGACGCCGACCACCGCCCGCGGCAGCGCGACCGAGCTGGCCCGCGCCGCGCTCGGCGCCGGCGTCACGCTGATCGTCGCCGTCGGCGGCGACGGCACGCTGAACGAGGTCGCCAACGGGCTGGCGGGGACCGACGTGCCGGTCTCGGTCCTGCCGGGCGGCTCGACCAACGTCGTCTGCCGCACGCTCGGCATCCCCAACGACGTCGTCGAC
>DASSLH010000044.1:0-3115 GCA_035689625.1 Candidatus Methylomirabilota bacterium
CGCGCTGGAATGCTACAAGCGCGCCTTCCCCGAGGAGACGGGGCGGGCGATGGCGCTGCAGAAGCGGCTGGAGCAGCCCCGTGGCTGAGGTGGTGGCCGCGATGGCGATGACGCACTCCCCCGGCCTCACCGGCTGGTTCAGGCAGGCCTCGCAGGACTACCAGCAGCAGGCGCTGCAGGCGACCGCCGAGATGCGCCGGCGCCTGGAGGCCGCGCGGCCGGACGTGCTGCTGATGTTCAGCAACGACCACCTGCTGAACTGGCCCATCAACAACGTGCCGGAGTACACGGTCGGCATCGCCGAGGAGCACCTCGGCCCCGCCGACTGGTTCGACGAGTGGCTCGGCATGGAGAAGTACCGCGTGCCCGGCCACTCGCCGCTGGCGCGCTTCATCGTCAACGAGGCGGCGCGCCGCGGGCTGGCGCTGGCCTGGCTGCGGCAGATGCAGTTCGACGACGGCATCTCCGTGCCCACGCACTACCTGAACCCTGACGCGCGCTTCAAGCTGATCCCGATCACCATGAACTGCACGGTGCCGCCGATCCCGACGCCGCGGCGGGCGTACGAGGTGGGCTGCACGCTGCGCCAGGCGCTCCGGGCCTGGCCCGGGCCCGAGCGCGTCGCCGTCGTGGCCACCGGCGGGCTCTCGCACGAGCCGGGCGGCCCGCGCTACTTCTGGGTGGACGAGGAGTTCGATCGCTGGTTCCTCGACCTGCTCAAGCGCGGCGATCACCAGACGCTGCTCGAGGAGTGCACGCTGGAACGCATGGAAGCGGCCGGCTCGGGCGGCACCGCCGAGCTGCTGGCCTGGATCCTGGTGCTGGCCTTCACGCGAGGACCCGCCGACGTCCTCGCCTACATGCCGGCCATCGCCTGGCGCTCCGGCACCGGCATGGTCGCCTGGAGCGAGATGGCATGAGCGCGACGACGCATCACCTCGACCACGAGCAGATCCATCAGGAGTGGGACAACGCGCTGCCGCCGCGGCTGACGATCGATCCCGGCGACAGCGTGGTGTTCGACACGCGCGACGCCGCCAACCGCTTCTACACGAAAACCTCCACGCACGAGGACGTGCTCCGCCGCGGGCCGTTCCGCGGCCATCCGCTCACGGGCCCGGTCGCCGTCCGCGGCGCCCGCCCCGGCGACACGCTCGTGGTGGAGATCCTCGACGTGCAGCCGGCGCTCGACTGGGGCTGGACGGCGATCCGCCCCGGCCGCGGCCTGCTGCCCGAGGCCGACTTCGCCAAGCCGTTCTTGCACGTCTGGGACCTCTCCGACAAGCGCCACGCGCGCATGGGCACCCGCGTCGCCGTGCCGATCGCGCCATTTCCCGGGGTGATGGGCGTGGCGCTCGACGAGCCGGGCGGCCACAGCACGATGCCGCCGCGGCGCGCCGGCGGCAACATGGACATCAAGCAGCTGATCGCCGGCGCCACGCTGTGGCTGCCGGTGCTGGTGGACGGCGCGCTGTTCAGCGTGGGCGACGCTCACGCCGCCCAGGGCGACGGCGAGGTCTGCGTGACGGCGGTGGAGATGATGGGCCAGGTCACGCTGCGCTTCGGCCTGCAGGCGGGCCGGCGTATCGCCGAGCCCCAGCTGCGCACGCCGGTGCCCCCCTCGCATCCGACCAACCGCGGCCCGCACTTCGCGACGACGGCCCACGGCCCCGATCTCTTCGCCGCCTCCCAGCAGGCGGTCCGCTACATGATCGAGCACCTGGTCGAGCAGCGCGGGCTCAGCCGCGAGCAGGCCTACGTCGTCTGCTCGGTCGCCGTCGACCTCAAGATCAGCGAGATCGTGGACGCGCCCAACTGGATCGTGTCGGCCTTCCTGCCCGAGTCCATCTTCGTCTGATGGCTGACGATCCGATCGCGCCCCTGCGCGCCTGGCTGCGCGAGTGGCAGGCCCGCGTGCGCGCCGTGGACTTCGACGGCGGGCGCCGGATGTGCGCGCCGGAGATCGTCGCCTTCGGCACCGTGACGCCGATGGCCGAGGGCATCGAGCGCGTGATGGACGCCCAGTGGCACAAGGTCTGGGGCAACATCCGCGACTTCACCGTCCGCGACGACCGCGCGCGCGGCGCGATCCTCGGCGATCACGCCTGGGTGGCCACCACCTGGGACTCGCTGGGCGTGCGGCCCGACGGCTCCACGTTCCGCCGCCCCGGCCGCTGCACCGTGGCGCTGGAAAGGCGCGACGGCCGCTGGCTGGCCACGCACACGCACTTTTCCCTCTTTCCCCAACCCGCCTAGGAGACGACCGCCATGCACATCGGCCTCTGCATCTTCTCCACGGAGTACGCGATCCGCATCGACGAGCTGGCCCGCGAGGCCGAGGCCCGCGGCTTCGAGTCGCTGTGGATCCCCGAGCACACGCACATCCCGACCAGCCGGCGCAGCCCGTTCCCCGGCGGCGAGCTGCCCGAGCAGTACAAGCACACGCTGGATCCGTTCGTCGCGCTGACGGCCGCCGCCGCTGCCACGAAGCGGCTGCGCGTGGGCACCGGCATCTGCCTGATCATCGAGCGCGACACGATCACGACCGCGAAGTCGGTCGCCAGCCTCGACCTGCTCTCCAACGGCCGCTTCGAGCTCGGGATCGGCGGCGGCTGGAACGCCGAGGAGATGGAGCACCACGGCGCCGAGTTCAAGACGCGCTTCAAGCGGCTGGAGGAGCAGGTGCGCGCGCTCAAGGCGATCTGGACGAAGGACGTGGCCGAGTTCCACGGCACCTACGTCAACTTCGATCCGATCTGGGCCTGGCCCAAGCCCGTGCAGAAGCCCCACCCCCCGATCGTGCTGGGCGGCGAGTCCAGCTACACGCTGCAGCGGGTGGTGGACCTCTGCGACGGCTGGTTCCCGCGGGGCCGCGCGCCCGAGAAGGTGCTGGCCGGTCTGAAGGAGCTGAGGGACCGGGCCGCGCGCGCCGGGCGCGACATGAAGACGATCTCGGTGTCCACGTTCGCGGCACCGCCCGACCGCGCGGTGCTCGACCAGTTCGCCGCCGCCGGCGTCACCCGCTCGCTGATCCTGCTGCCACCCGAGCCGCGCGACAAGGTGCTGCCGCTGCTCGACCAGCACGCCAAGCTGATCGCCAAGAAGTGACCGTGGA
>DASSLH010000045.1:0-3976 GCA_035689625.1 Candidatus Methylomirabilota bacterium
TACCATCGCGCCCTGACGTCCCACAGGAGGGCCCGCCATGGATCTCGGGTTGAACGGCAAGGTCGCGCTGGTGACGGGAGCGAGCAAGGGGATCGGCAAGGCGATCGCGCTCACGCTGGCCGCCGAGGGCGCGCGGGTGGCGGTGGTCGCCCGCGACGCCGGCGCGCTCGACAAGGTCGTGGCCGAGTGCCGTGATCGCGGCAGCCGCGACGGCGTGGCGGTGGCCGCGGACCTCTCGCGGCTGGACGAGGTCGAGCGCGTCGTGCGCGAGGTCAAGGCGCGCTGCGGCCGCGTCGACGTGCTCGTCAACAACGCCGGCGCGATCCGCGGAGGCGCGTTCCTGTCCATTCCCGACGCGCAGTGGACGGAGGACTGGAACCTCAAGCTGCTGGGTTACATCCGCATGGCGCGGGCGGTGTTCCCGCTCATGCAGGCTCAGGGCGGGGGGCGCATCTGCAACGTCACCGGGGCGGCCGCGCGCAACCCGGCCGCGACGTACCTGACCGGCGGCGCCGCCAACGCCGCGCTCGTCAACTTCACCAAGGGCCTGGCCGATCTCGGCGCGCCGGCCAGGATCCTCGTCACCGCGGTGTCGCCGGCGGCGACGAAGACCGAGCGCTGGGATTCGCTGATCGCCCAGCAGGCCGCGGCCTCCGGGCGCACCGCCGCCGAGCTGCAGAAGGAGGCGGAGGCGCCGTACAAGCTGGGGCGGATCGCGAGCGCGCAGGACATCGCCGACGTCGTCACGTTCCTGGTCTCCGAGCGGGCGTCGTTCGTGACGGGCATCTGCCTGACCGTGGACGGCGGGGCCACGCGGGGGGTTTATCCCTGAGATCAACCGGGGTTTACCCCTGGCGTCACCTGCCTTGACATGCGTCACTTCCTGTCACACTCTTTCGACAGAGCCGCAGGCTCGGCAGTGTCCCTATCCGCCCGTGGTCGTGGGCAGGAGGTCGCGCGATGTCCGCAAAGCTGTTCGTGGGTAACCTGTCCTTCCAGGCTACGGAGGAGGATCTCCGCGAGCTCTTCGCCCAGGCCGGCACCGTGGAGACGGTCCGGATCATCACCGACCAGTTCACCGGCCGGCCGCGGGGCTTCGGGTTCGTGGAGATGGCCACCAAGGAGGAAGCCCAGAAAGCGGTCGAGATGCTGAACGGGCGACTCTTCCGTGACCGCAACCTCGTGGTGGACGAGGCGCGTCCTCAGCCGCAGCGCGGCGGCGGAGGTCCGCGGGGCGATCGCGGCGGTCCCCGGAGCGGCGGCGGGCCCGGCGGAGGAGGCGGCTGGCGCCGCTGACGCCGCCGGCCGACCCGATGCGAACAGCCCGGGGACATCGTCCCCGGGCTTCGTGTTTTCTGGCGCCGGGAACCTCCCCGGCGCCGGAACGTTTATAGGAGCAACACCGCGCGGGATACCGAGAGGTTGCGAGAGGCCACGGATCGTGCGAACAGTGTGGGTATCGCGTGCCCGGCGCGTGCTGCTGGCCGGCGCGCTCGCGACAGTCATCTTGCAACCAGTCGAACGAGGTAACGCGCAGTCCGCACCGAAGCGTGACGGCGGGGGCAATGCGGCCCGGGGCGAGCAGCTGTTCGCGACCCTGCCGTGCGCCTCGTGTCACGACGTGACCCATCCGTGGCCCGGCGGCGACGTCTGTCCCAACCTCGGCAACATCGCGACGGAGGCCGCGCGCATCGTGCGCTCGCGCGAGTACCACGGCAAGGCCCGCACGGCGGCCGCGTACATCCGCGAGTCCATCCTGGAGCCCAACGCCTACATCGTGCCGGGCGCGCAGTACCAGACGGCGCCGGGCCAGAGCGTCATGCCGAAGGACTTCGCCACGACGCTGAAGCCGGCGCAGGTCGACGACCTGGTCGCGTTCCTGATGACGAAGCGGTAACCGGTGGTCGAACAACACACACACGAGGAGGATTCAATGTCCTGGACTGGCAAGCTCGGAACCCTGGTGGTCGCGGTGGCCCTGCTGCTCGGCGTGACGTCGCTCGCGCCGGCGGCCGACACGACGGTGAAGCTCGAGCCGCAGAACAACTCCGGTGAGTCGGGGACGGCCACGCTGACTCCCGCGGGCGACTCCACGAAGGTGGTCATCAGCATCACCGGTGGCAGCGGCACCAACCCGACCCACATCCACAAGGGCACGTGCGACAAGCTGGATCCCAAGCCGGCGTTCCCGCTCTCGCCGGTCGTCAACGGCAAGTCGGAGACGACGGTGAAGGCCTCGATGAAGGAGCTGGAGAGCGGCAACTACGCCATCAACGGCCACAAGTCGGGCCAGGACCTGAAGACCTACGTGTTCTGCGGCAACATCCCGAAGGGGTCGATGTAGCTCAGAACAAGCTGAGCTGAGCGGTATCCTCGGCGGCCTCGTCCCGGTAGGGGACGAGGCCGTCGTGCTCGGTGAAGCGGCGGAAGCGCTCCCAGATCTCCAGCACCTTGCCCTGGTAATACTCGACGTTCTCGTCCGGCTGCGCCGCGCTCCACTCGCTCGCCAGCCGCGCGTACTCGTTGACGGCCACGTTGCGGCTGCGCCCGGTGACGTAGCAGGAGATCTGGTCGCCCGGCTGCGCGGCGCGCCCGGCGGCGATCACCAGCTCGTAGGCCGCTGAGGCCGGCCGCTGGCCCGCGGCCACGCGCTCGCGGTAGACCTCCAGCGTGTCGCCCAGCGTCTCCGTGCGGGCGAACTGGCGCAGCGGCACCTGGTGGGCGGCGAACGCGGCCAGCCAGCGGTCGATCACGCCGCGCACCTCGCCGCGCTTGCCCTCCAGCAGCCGCCGCACGACCTCCTCGATGAGCCGGCGCTGGAACGGCTCCAGCCCGCGCGAGCGAAAGCCGGAGCCCTTGAGCTGCATGCGTCCGCGCTCGTCGAGCAGCGCGTAGGTCTTCATCTTGTACGAGAACATCGCGGCGTGGCGGCCGTCGAGCTCGAGCGCGATGCCTTCCGGCAGCCCGTCGGCGATGCGCTCGAGCAGGGCGGCGTCGGCCTCGGCGGCGTGCCCGGGCGGGGCCAGGAAGTACACACCGTCAGTGTCGGCCTCGATCGGCGTGGCGCCGAGCGCCGTGAGCCGGTCCACGATGGCGGTGACGACGCGGCGGCCCTCGGCAGTCACGCGGTCGGCGGCGGCGAAGTCATTGAAGTGGCCGCTGCCGAACGCCAGGTAGCCATAGAACGAGTTGATGAGGATCTTGAACGTCTGGGCCAGCGCCTGCTGGTGCGCGCGCTCCTCGGCGTCCCCGGCGGCGCGGGCCAGGTGCTTGGCGCCCACGCGCAGGTCGCGCAGCTCGGCCAGGCGGGCCAGGAAGACGCCGAGGTCGTCCGAGGCCGGCGCGACGCGCTGGGCCACCATCAGCGAGGGATAGAGCGAGGTCACGTCCACGTGCAGCACGGGGCCGGCCACGCCCTGCTGCCAGATCGCGGTGAGCCCGCCGCCCACGGACTGGACCGGCCGCGGCGCCGGGATCGCGTGGCCGGCGGCCAGGTACTCGCGCACGAGCAGCGTGTCCACCTTGGCCGCCGAGCCGCGCAGGACGGCGGACTGGTAGTCGAAGGGCAGCAGCTGGGCCTGCACGAAGTACGGCGGCGCCAGCCGGGCGGCGACCTCCAGCGTCTCCACCGAGTCGTCGATCGCGTAGGCCATCAGGCGCTCCGGGTCTTCCGCCAGGTGCCGGGCGATGGTCGAGGCGTCGATGTAGGTGCGATCGGGCGCGGCCACGCCGAGGTGCCGCGCGATGTCCTTGAGGCCGAACGAGGGCAGGTCGCGGGCGCCCACGTCGTGCAGCTGGGCCAGCATCCAGGTGTCGATCACGTGCCGGCCGGCGACCTCGTAGCGCCGGTAGCCGATGGTGCGCTCGGCCACCGACAGCCGCGCCGGGCGGCCGCGCAGCTCGCTGCCGTCACGGCCCCAGGCCAGCCGCACGCCGTGCCGGCGCGCGCGCGCCTCGAGGTACTCGAGGTCGAAGC
>DASSLH010000046.1:0-2538 GCA_035689625.1 Candidatus Methylomirabilota bacterium
GGGCCCGACCTCGAAGGCCAGGCCCTGCGCGCGGCGCGCCACCACGGTCAGGCAGGCGCCGTTGACCGCCACGCTGGCACCTAGGTCGCTGCCCTCAAGCGTCGCGCGGGCGGCGATCTCCAGGCGCACCAGGTCGGCGCCGCGCTCGACGGTGCGCACCTCGCCGACCTCCTCGACGATGCCCGTGAACACTAGCGCGTCCGCACGACGTCGCCCTCGAGCAGCAGGTCGTCGCCCAGCAGCGTGACGGCCAGCGGTCCCAGCCGCAGCGCGCTCTTGAGCTCGCGCCCGGCGCCGCCGGCCACGCCGGTGGCGGCGCGCCCGCCCAGCAGCAGCGGCGCCACGAACAGCGCGACGCGATCGACCACGCCGGCGTCAAGAAACGCGCCGTGGGTCTCGGCGCCCCCCTCCACCAGCACCGCCCGCACCTCCAGCGCGAACAGCCGCGCCAGCAGGGCGAGCGGATCGACGCGGCCTTCGCGCGTCGTGCAGCACACGACCGTGGCGCCCGCGCGCTCCAGCGCCGCAACGGCGCCGGCCGGCGCGGCCTCGCCAACCGCGATCAGCGCGCGGGCCGGCGTGCCGGCGTGGATGACGCGCGCGTCGGCCGGCAGCCGCGCCTGGGTGTCGAGCACGACCCGGTAGGGCTCGCGTGGCCACGGCCCGGCCAGCCGCACCGTCAGCGCCGGATCGTCGCGCAGCGCCGTGGTGACGCCGACGACGATCGCGTCCGACTCCGCGCGCAGGCGGTGCGCCCGCGCGCGCGCTGCCTCGCCGGTGATCCACTTCGAGCCGCCGTGGACGTCGGCGAGCTTGCCGTCCAGCGTGGCGGCCGCCTTGAGCGTGACGTGGGGGCGCTGCTCGCGCACCGCGGTCAGCCAGGCGCGGTTCAGGCGCTCGGCCTCGTCCGCCAGCACGCCGGCCGTGACGTCGATGCCGGCCGCGCGCAGGCGCCCGAGGCCGCCGCCGCTCACGTGCGGGTTGGGATCGGCGAGCGCGACGACGACGCGGGCGACGCCGGCGGCGATCACGACCGGCGCGCACGGCGGCGTGCGGCCCTGGTGCGTGCAGGGCTCCAGCGTGACGTACAGCGTGGCGCCGGCGGCGGCGGCGCCGGCCGCCGCCAGCGCCTCGATCTCCGCGTGGGGGCTGCCCGCCCGCAGGTGGGCGCCCTCGCCGACCACGCGGCCGTCGCGCACGACGAGGGCGCCAACCATGGGATTGGGCGACGTCAGCCCGCGGCCGCGCTCGGCCAGCTCCAGCGCGCGCCGCATGAAGCCCGCGTCGCTCACGCCGCGGGCACCAGCGCGTCGACGAAGCGCACGGGGTCGAACGGCTGCAGGTCGTCCACCTTCTCGCCCACGCCCACCAGCTTCACGGGCAGCCCGAGCTCGCGCACGATGCGCACGACGATGCCGCCCTTGGCGGTGCCGTCCAGCTTGGTGAGCGCCACGCCGCTGAGCCCGATCGCCTCGTGGAACATCTTGGCCTGTGCGAACCCGTTCTGGCCGGTGGGGGCGTCGAGCACCATCAGCGATTCGTGTGGCGCGCCGGGCACCTGACGCTGGATCACGCGCTTGAGCTTGGCCAGCTCGTCCATGAGGTTGCTCTTGGTGTGCAGGCGGCCGGCGGTGTCCACGATCAGCACGTCGGCGCTGCGCGCCATCGCTGCCTTCACCGCGTCGAAGACGACCGCGGCCGGGTCGGAGCCGGCGGCCTGCCGCACGACCTCGACGTCGATGCGCTGCCCCCAGGCCTCCAGCTGCTCGATGGCGGCCGCGCGGAACGTGTCGGCGGCGGCGAGCAGCACGTGGCGGCCGTCGCCCTTGAGCGCGGCCGCGAGCTTGGCGGCGGTGGTCGTCTTGCCGGAGCCGTTGACGCCCAGCATGAGGACGACGCTCGGCCGCGCATCCAGGGCCAGCGGCTTGGCCTCGCCCAGCGTGTCGAGCAGGAAGCGGCGCAGCACCGGCCGCAACTGCCCCGCCCGGCTCACGGTGCCGTACATCACTTCCTCCCGGCCGCGGTTGACGAAATCCCCCGCCATGACGGCGCCAAGGTCGGCTGAGACCAGCACCTCCTCGAGCTCCTCCCAGAGCGCCTCGTCGATGGGTCGCTCCGGCTCCAGCACCGTGCCGAGCCCGGCCGACAGGTACTCTTGCGAGCGCTTGAGCCCTTCACGCAGCTTCTCACCGAGGCCGGAGAAAAACTTCATAGAACGCTAGTTTATACCAGCCGTGCCGGGCGCGCGGCGGCTGCGGGTCAGCGCGACTCGGGCGGCAGGACGAGCCGGGGGATGACGGTGCCCCTGGCGCCGAGCGGCGGCAGCGGGCGGCCGTTGAGCTCGAAGTTCACGCCGCCGGCGTTGCCGATCGTGACCACGAACGGCCGGTTGGAGACCCACTCGCGCACCTCGCCGGCCGGCACGTTCTCCTCACTGGTGCGACCGTCCTCGGTGCGCACGCGGATCCAGGTCGTCTCGTTCGTCCGCGCGACCAGCCGGTACGGCGAGCTGGCGGTGAAGCCCTCGAGGTTCGGCAG
>DASSLH010000047.1:0-3083 GCA_035689625.1 Candidatus Methylomirabilota bacterium
CCAGCGCGCGCAGGCGCTCGGCCATCTCGCCCTCGGCCGGCACGGTGGCGATGGGCCGGGCGCGGTGGCCATCGAGCCGGGCGGCCAGGGCCAGCAGGCTCTCCTCGCCGCCGCCGACGCGCGCCGGAAAGTTCGCCATCAGCAGGATGGTCGGCGCCGCGCCTTCGGCGCCCTGCGGCGGGGTGGGCAGCCAGCCGGAGATCTCGGCCAGGCGGACGTACTTGACGAGGACGACGAGCGCGGCCATCACGCTCAGCACGAAGCCGTGCCAGCCCTCGCGCCAGCCGCCCTGCACCACGTACTTGCGCGCGAACACCAGTGGCGGCGCGATCGCCAGCCGCCAGAGCGCCCCCGGCCCGGCGACGCGCTCGCCGCGGCGCTCCAGCATGCGTGCGTCGTAGGCCGTGTAGAGCAGCAGCTTGCGCACGTGATCACCGAGCGTGTCGTAGCTGCGGTGCAGCAGGTCGGCCCCGAGGTCTCCGACCGGCCCGTCCACCACGACCTCCTCGTGGACGAGCGCGTCGGTGAAGCGGCCGTGCCCGCGGCGGAAGAGCCGCAGCACCGGGCTCGGGTACCAGCCGCAGTGCCGGATAAAGCGTCCCAGGTAGGACGTCAGCCGCGGCATGCGAAAGCCGACGTGCGCGCCAGGCGCGGCCAGCGCGGCCTCGATGACGCTGCGCAGCGCCGGCGTGACCTCCTCGTCGGCGTCGAGGCTCAGGATCCACGGCTGGCCGGCCTGGGCGATCGCGAAGCTCTTCTGCTCGCCGAAGCCGGCGGCCATGTCACGGCTCAGCACGCGCGCGCCGTACTCACGGCAGATCGCCGCCGTGCCGTCCGTGCTGTGCTGGTCCACCACGACGATCTCCTCGACCCAGCGCACGCTGTCCAGGCACCGGCGGATGCGGGCGGCTTCGTTTCGCGTGATGAGCACCGCGGACAGGCCGGCCCGCGCGCTCACGCGTCCCCCGCCCGCCGGGAGCGCAGCGCGGCCGGCATCTCGCGCAGCCGACCCGCCTCGGCGCCGGCGTCGGCAACGACCTTGACCAGCGGCGCCAGCCACCAGCCGGCGCGGTGACTCGGGTGATGCCGCGCGAACGCGAAGCGCCGCAGCAACAGCGCATAGTAGCCGGCCAGCACCGCCGGGATCGTCCCCCACGCCGGCCACGGCAGCGCCGCGGCGACGAGCGCGAGCGCGGCCACGCGCAGCAGCGTCGAGCCGCGCACCAGCGCGCCGACTTCCGCCGCCGGCCGCGGCTTGCCCGGCAGGATGCGCAGTTCGGCGCGCCCGCGCCGGAAGAACCAGCGGAAGATCGCCCCCAGGCGCTGGCGCGGACGGTGGTAGACGACGGCGGCGGGCGCGTAGCGGCACGGCCACCGCGCGCTCACCCGCTCGGCGAGCAGGCTGTCCTCGCCACCGAATGAGCCGCGTGAGGAAAAGCCGCCGACTGCCTCGATGGCGGTGCGCCGGTAGACGCAGTTGCAGGTGGACAGGAACGTCGTCGGCACGACGCGGCCGCCCGCGGCAGCGAGGTAGCGCAGGCCGCCGCCGGGGAAGCCGAGGATGTTCTCAGCGTAGCCGATCGCGTTGCAGTCGCGGACCAGCACCGCGCCGGCCACGCCGACCACCGCCGGATCGGCCAGCGGCGCCAGCAGCGCGTCCAGCCAGCCGCGCTCGACCTCGCAGTCGTCGTCCACGAACACGAGCAGGCTGCCCTTGGCGGCGTCCACCGCGCGGTTGCGCACGTGGGCGAAGCCCCGGCCCTCGGGCGGCAGCGGCACGTAGCGCACGCCGGCGATCGGCCGCGGCTGCGCCGTCTCCTCGACGACGACGATCTCCACGCCCTCGCGCTCGACGCCGTCGGCGCGCAGCGAGGCCAGCGCGCGGGCCACGTCCTCGCGCCGATCCTTGGTGCAGATCAGCACCGAGACCGTCGGCGACTCGCGCGCGTCAGAGACAGGCACGGCCATACCGGAGCGAGCCCCACCACCGCCCGCCCGTCATCGCGGCCGCCTTGGCGAGCAGGCAGCCGACCAGTCCCCAGCGTCCCAGCGGCGACACGCGCAGGCCGCGAGCCCGCGCGCGCCGGCCGACGTCCCACCACAGCCAGCCGCCGTAGAGCGGCAGCAGCGCCAGCGCCGGCCGCCAAGCCACACCCAGAGCCAGCAGGACCAGGATCTTCTTGTCGGGCGCACCCACATCGATCCAGACAGGCAGCGGGAAGTCCGTGCGGGCCAGCGAGCGGCGCGGCAGGTCGAGCCAGAGCCCGCGCGGCACATGGCGGCGCATGAGCCAGGCGTGGCTGCGCCCGAAGCCGAAGGCCTGGCGCAGCATCGGGCGCAGCGCGACGCGATGCTGGTGCTCGACGACGGCGTCGGGGGTGTACTCGATCGCGGCGCCGAGCGCGTAGAGCCGCGCGCAAAGGTCGTAGTCCTCGCCGTAGATCGCCACCGACTCGTCGAAGCCACCCAGGCGCTCCAGCAGCTCGCGCCGCACGGCAAAGTTCGCGGTGGGAAAGCCGCCGGCCCACGGCGTCCAGCCCGTGTGGCGCGCCGGCGCCGCCGCTGCCTGCAGCGTGAAGAGGCTGCTGAAGATCTCGACGACACCGTGCGGCGGCGTCGAGAGCAGCCGGCCGGCCGCCGCGCCGACGGCAGGGTCGGCGAACGGCGCGACCAGCGCGGCCAACCAGTCGGCGCGCGGGCAGCAGTCGGCGTCGGTGAACGCCACGACGTCGCCGGTGGCGGCGCAGGCGCCAGTGTTGCGCGCGATCGAGGCGCCGCGGCGCGGCTCGCGCAGGATGAGCACCTTGGCTCGGCGCGCGCCCGCTGCGGCAAACGCCTCCAGCAGCGCCGCCGTCGCGTCGGTCGAGCCGTTGTCCACGAAGACGAGTTCGTCGGGGATGGGCTCCAGCGCGACCAGGGCTGAGAGCGTGCGGGCCAGGGTGCGGGCGGCGTCGCGCACCGGGACGACGACCGACACCCGCGGCGTCATCGGCCGAGCCTCGCATACAGGCCCTCGAGCGGCCTCAAGCACGCCTCCCACCGATAACGCGTCTCCACGAGCGCGCGGGCCGCTCGACCGAGTC
>DASSLH010000048.1:0-9748 GCA_035689625.1 Candidatus Methylomirabilota bacterium
TGCGCATCCACCTGCGGGAGAGCTACGCCACCGGCAAGCCGACGCCGCGCCAGGGCAATCGCTCGAACAATGCCGCGCCCTCGAACCTCTACCGCTGCCGGCCGTTCGGTCCCAACGACTACGTCTTCGTCCACCTGGCGACCGTGGAGATGTGGAAGACGCTCACGGCGATCGTGGGCCGCCCCGAGCTGGGCGACGACCCCCGCTACGCCGACCGCCGCGACCGCGTGCAGTTCGTGGACGAGATCGACGCGATGATCGAGGCGTGGACCGAGAAGCGCACCAAGCACGAGGCGCTGGAGATCCTCGCCGGCAGCGGCATCCCCTGCGGCGCCGTGCTCGACTCCAACGAGGTCCTCGCCGACAAGCACCTGCGCCAGCGCGGCTTCATCACCGAGCTCGAGCACCCGCGCCGCGGCCGTTACCCGATGCCCTCCAACCCCGTGCGCCTGTCCGACTCCCCCACCGAGCTCACTCGCGCGCCCCTGCTCGGCGAGCACAACGTCGAGGTCTACGGCAAGGCGCTCGGGCTGTCGAAGGAGGACCTCGAGGGGCTGCGCCGCGACGGCGTGATATGACTCAGACCGCCGGGACGCCGCCCAGCACGTCGCGCGTGAGCCCCGCGTGCGTCACCCACGCTCGTCGGAGCTCGCGCGTGGCCTCGATCCAGTCGGCCCCGCGCGGCAGCACCACGCCCCCCGAGCGCACCGCGTAGACCTTCGGGTCGTCCACGCCGGGCGGCAGCGCGCCGTGAGCCCGCAACGCCCTGGCGGCGTCCAGCAGGCGCTTGCGCGTGCGGATCACCATCTTGTCGCTGGTGCCGAGGTGCTCCTGCGTGCGGTCGTAGATCGGGCCCATGCTCTCGGTGACGGCCTGGTCCTGGGCGTGGATGCTGCCGATGCCCGTGTAGCTCACGGTCTTCTGCAGCTTCCGGTCGACCAGGTAGTCGTTGCGCGCGTCGGCGGCGAGACGGAAGCGGCCGTACCAGTCGGTCGTGTTCGGCAGCACGTCGGGCGGTCCGATGGCCTGGCGCCCGGCCTGGCGCGGCGCCGGCCCGCCGCCGCTGGTGACGGTGATGAACATCGTGTGGTCGTCGTCCATCGGCACCCACGCGCGCATGCGGATCTCGAGGCCGAGCACGCCGGTGGGCACCATCGTGTAGAACGGGAAGAGGAAGTTCGCGATGCGCCAGTAGACGGTGTCGGCCTCGGCCTGGCGCGCGGCGCCGTACATCACGCCAAAATCGGTGTCGGTCACCTCGTAGTGCGCAGCGGGATGCGTCAGCACATACTGCGCCCACGTCCCCGCGGGGACGTCGTCCGGATCGACACCGCCCAGATGCAGGAACACCGTGTGGCCGGTGTCGATGTCGCCTTCCAGCGCCTGGATCCAGTTGCACTCCCGCTGATAGGCCTGGACCGAGAACTTCTCCACCATCGTGGCCTCCAGCTCGGGCAGCGGCGGCGGTGTGTCGCGCGGCCCCAGGTAGGCCCAGAGCAGCCCGCCGCGCTCGACGCACCGATACGCGGTCGCGCGCACCTTGCGCTTGAAGTCCGTCTCGGTCGGCTCGCTCGGCATGTCCAGGCAGCGACCGTCGAGCCCGAACTTCCAGCCGTGGTAGACGCAGCGCAGCCCCTCGCCCTCGTTGCGCCCGTAGAACAGGCTGGCGCCGCGGTGCGGACAGTTGTTCTGCACGAGGCCAACCGCGCCCGACGCCGTCCGATAGGCGATGAGGCTCTCGCCGAGCAGCCGCACGCGCAGGGGCGAGCCCCCGGGCTCGGGCAGCTCGCTCGAGAGCGCGGTGGGCATCCAGTACTGGCGCAGCAGCTCGCCCATCGGCGTGCCGGCGCCGACGCGGCAGAGCAGCTCGTTGTCCTCACGGCTCAGCATGGCGTCACTCCATCGCCGCGATCGGCGGCACGCGCTGATGGACGACCGGGTTGGCGACAGCCTCCTCCAGCGTCTTCGCCGGTTTCCACTCGCTCGCCGGGCGGACGCGACCGTCGCTGCCGATCTGGTCGATGCCCCAGTAGATCTCGACGTTGTTGCCCTCGGGATCCCGGAACTCGATGGCCAGCTGGCAGCCCGCGCGGCGCCGCCCCTCGAAGTCGAGCGGCACGCCGTGCTCGCGCAGCCACGCGCGGGCCCGGAACACCTCGTCGGGGGTCGCGACCTCCAGCGCGAAGTGATTCAGGCTGCTCCGGTCCGTCCGCGGAGCGCCGCCGAACAGCGCGATGCCGTGATGGTCGGCGTTCACCCGCATGAAGACGACGCCGCCCGGGCGCAGGTCGTCCTTGTAGACGTCGCTGACCTCGAGCCCGAGCAGCCCGGTGTAGAAGCGCGTGCACGCCTCGAGGTCGCTGACGTTGAGCACGACGTGGCCGATCTTCCTGAGCTGGAACGGCGGGAGCTCTGCCATGGCGTCACCTCCGCGCGGGCGCGCTCACTCTAGCAGGAGGCGTGCTAGATTTCACGCGATGCTCAGCGCCAGGGACAACGCCACGCTGACCGGCGTCGGCCGCGGCACGCCGATGGGCGAGCTGATGCGGCGCTACTGGCAGCCCGTCGCCGCCGTGGCCGAGCTCGACGATCGCCCGACCAAGCCGGTGCGGCTCTTCGGCGAGGATCTCGTCCTCTACCGCGACGGGGGCGGACGCTACGGCTTGCTGGATCGCCACTGCGCGCATCGCCGCGCCGACCTCTGTCATGGCCTGGTGGAGGCCGACGGCCTGCGCTGCAGCTATCACGGCTGGCTCTACGATGGCCGCGGCCGCTGCGTCGAGCAGCCGTTCGAGGACGCCGCGCGCCCCGAGGCGCGCTTCAAGGACAAGATCCGGCTCGCGGCCTATCCCGTCGAGGCCAAGGCCGGCCTCCTCTGGGCCTATCTCGGCCCGTCGCCGGCGCCGCTCGTGCCCGACTGGGACCTGTATCACGAGGTCGGTTACAAGCAGATCGTCATGGCCGAGGTCCCCTGCAACTGGTTCCAGGCCCAGGAGAACTCGATCGACCCGATCCACTTCGAATGGCTGCACGCCAACTGGTCGCTGGCGCTGAAGGGCGCGACGGAGCCGCGCGCCCCCACGCATCTGAAGATCGGGTTCGACGAGTTCGAGTGGGGCTTCGTCTACCGCCGCGTGCGCGCCGACACCGACGAGGGGGACGAGCTGTGGACGGTGGGACGGGTGTGCCTCTGGCCGAACTGTCTCTACACCGGCAAGTTCGAGTGGCGGGTGCCGATCGACGACCACACCACGCTGCACGTGGCGTGGTTCAACGATCCCCTGCCCGGCCCCGAGCCGTTCGAGCAGCCGCGCATTCCGTACTGGCACGCGCCGGTGACGGATCCAGTGACCGGCAGCTGGATCACCAGCCACGTCATGAACCAGGACTTCGTGGCGTGGGTCGGCCAGGGCCGCATCGCCGATCGCACGAAGGAGCATCTCGGCGAGAGCGACCGCGGCATCATCCTCCTCCGCCGGCGCATGCTGGAGGAGGCCACCGTCGTCGCGCGCGGGGGCGAGCCGAAGGCGGTCATCCGCGATCCGGTCAAGAACGCCAGGCTCGCGCTGCCGCGCGTGCGCGCCGGGCGTGGCACGCCGCTGGGCGTGAGCGCGGATCGTCCGCGCCCGATGCTGTGGCACGCCGGCCAGCCGAAGGCGATCGCCGAGGACTACGCCCGCGTGTTCGCCGCGCGCGGGCGGACGCCGGGCGCGTAGCGATGGCCACGCTGGTCGGCGTCTTCACCACCTCGCACAGTCCCACGACCTATCAGCCCGCCGAGCGCTGGAACGAGGTGCGCGCCAGCCGCCGGCTGCGCGCGGACGTGCCGTTCGACGACCTGGAGGCCAATCGCGCCAAGAAGGCGCGCGTCGAGCGCGGCTTCGCCACGCTGCGGGAGAAGCTGATCGCGGCGACGCCCGAGGCGATCGTGATCTTCGGCGACGATCAGCTCGAGTGCTTCGACTTCACCAACTTCCCCGCCTTCGCCGTCTACGTGGGCGAGTCGTTCGAGGGCCCCCGGATCGGCCGGGTCGCTCGCGCGCGCATCCCGGGCCATCCCGCCCTGGGCACCGCGCTCGTCACCGGCCTCATGCGCCGCGGCTTCGACCCCGCGTTCTCGCTCGACATGCCGAGGCCCGAGCGCGGCGTCGGCCACGCGTTCGTGTGGCCGACCGAGTCGCTGACGGACTTCACGACGCCGGTGGTCCCGATCTTCATCAACTGCTACTACGCGCCCCAGCCGACCGCGCTGCGCTGCTACGAGCTGGGCCGAGCCGTCCGGGAGATCATCGATGGCGAGCTGCCGGGGCTGCGCGTCGCCGTGGTCGGCTCCGGCGGTCTCTGGCACACGCCCAACGCGCCTGACGCCTACCTCGACGAGGCCTTCGATCGCGCGATGCTGGGCTTCCTGGCCGCCGGCGACGCGCGCGGCATGGCGCGCTACTTCGACGGCTACGAGGTGCCGGCCGGCGATCGCAGCCAGGACGTCGGCGCCCGCGGCACGACGGCCACGGGCTTGCCCGGGCCGGGCGGACCGCAAGGCGGCACGCGCGAGACCTGCAACTGGATCGCGGCGGCGGCAGTGGCGGACGGCAAGCCGGCCGTCGTCGTGGATTACGTCCCGGTCTACGCCTCGCCGATCGGCGCCGCGTTCGCCTACTGGCCGAGCGTCTGAGCGATCAGTCGCGCCTCACCAGCTCGGCGACGGGCACGCCGCTGCGGAACTTCTTGACCAACTGGTCCGGGTCGTACTCGACGCCGATCGGGTTCTCGTCGAAGGCGGCCGAGCGCATCCAGGCCTGGCCTTCTTCCGCCGTCGCGAAGTTGTCGATCTGCAGCTCGACGCGGTTGCCGTCGGGGTCGCGGTAGTACATGGAGGTCGTGGGGCCGTGGTTCACGCAGAAGAACGGCCGGATGCCGGCCTCGCGCAGGCGCACGTAGTTGTCGACGAACTCGCCCAGCGAGGCGAAGGTGAAGGCCACGTGGTGCAGGCCCGGCTGCTCGCCCGGCGTGACCCCCAGCTCGGTCTCGGTGACGCGCGGGCTGAGCGGGCCGAAGTCCAGGAACGCCACGCGGTGGTGCTCCTCGTCGTAGGTGACGAAGGACAGGTGCGGGTTCTCGTAGATCACGCGGCCGCCGAGCACCGTGCAGTACCAGCTGCGCATGGCGTCGATGCGATTGGTCTGAAACACGACGTGGGCGAGCTTGGCGGGCGGCATGGTGTATCCTCCGGCCACATTATGTATCATCCCTGACCACGGAGGCGCCCATGCCGCGGGTCACCGGCCTCGGACACATCGGCCTCTACGTGCGCGACCTCGACCGCATGGTCGCGTTCTACCGCGACGTGCTCGGCATGCGGGTGACGAAGCAGAATCAGCGCGCGGGCGTCGTGTTCCTCTCCGCGAATCCCGACGCCGTCGATCACGAGATCGCGCTCATGCGCGGGCGCCCGGGCGGCGACGATCCGCACCTCGTGCAGCAGATCTCGATGGCGGTCGCCAGCCTCGACGACCTGCGCGCGTTCCACCGGCGGCTGGTCGCCGACGGCTACCGCATCGAGGGCGTGGTCAACCACGCCAGCGCCATCGGCTGCTACTTCTTCGATCCCGAGGGCAACCGCACGGAGGTGTTCTGGGTGACCGGACGCCCGTGCTGGGTGCCGACCGTGAATCCCATCGACATCCACCAGCCCGACGACGTCGTGCTGGCCGAGGTGGACCGTGTCTGGAACGAGCTGCGTCACGTGCCGGTCGGTGGCCGCCTGACCGAGGAGAAGGCCACGCTGTCGCTCTAACGCCTCGACAAGGAGGAAGTCCATGTCCGTGCGGATCGGCCGTCGTGCCTTCCTGGTCGGCAGCACCGCCGTCGCCGCCACGCTGCCGTTCCCGGCGATCGCCCAGGGCAAGCCCGTGAAGATCGGGCTGCTGACCGTCAAGACGGGACCGCTGGCCCAGGGCGGCCTGCAGATGGAGCAGGGGACGACGCGGTTCTTCAAGGACCGCAACTACACGCTGGCCGGCCGCAAGGCCGAGGTCATCGTGGGGGACACCGGCGGCAATCCCGCCGGCACCAAGACGAAGACGCAGGAGCTCATCGAGCGCGACAACGTGGACATGATCTTCGGCCCGCTGGCCGCCTTCGAGCTGCTGGCCATCAGCGAGTACGCCGCCCAGAACAAGACGCCGATCCTCAGCCTGGCCGCCGCCGAGGACATGACCCAGCGCAAGCCGAATCCGTACTTCGTGCGCGCCTCCGCCACCTCCGCTCAGTCCATGCATCCGCTGGCGGACTACGCGGCCAAGGAGCTCAAGGTCAAGCGCGTGATGACGATCTCCGAGGACTTCGCCTTCGGCCACGAGCAGATGGGCGGCTTCCAGCGCGTGTTCGAGGACGCCGGCGGCCGCGTCGTCAAAAAGCTGTGGCCGCCGATCGTGACGCCGGACTACACGCCCTACCTGGCCCAGCTGAGCGGCGTGGACGCGGTCGTGCAGGGCTTCGCCGGCTCCAACCCGCTGAAGTTCATGAAGCAGTACAAGGACCAGGGGCTGAAGCTGCCCGTGATCAGCGGCAGCGTCGGCTGCGACGACGCGCTGCTGAAATCGTTCGGCGACGAGGCCATCGGCATCGTCTCCTGCTCGGCCTACTGCGCCGACCTCGACACGCCGAGCAACAAGCGGCTCGTCGAGGGCATGGTGAAGGACTACGGCAACATCCCGGGCATCTACGCGGCCGGCCTCTACCTCAACGGCATGGTGGCCGAGGCGGCGCTGGAGAAGACCGGCGGCAAGACGGACGACAAGGAGGCGCTCATCAAGGCGCTGCGCGGTGTGTCGCTGACCGACTCGCCGCGGGGGCCGTTCAAGTTCGACCACTTCGGCAACGTGGTCGGCTCGTTCTACATCCGCCGCACCGAGCGCAAGGGCGGCAAGCTGGTCAACACGATCATCAAGACCTACCCGAACGTGAGCCAGTTCTGGACGTACGACGAGAAGTGGTTCCTGTCGCAGCCGGTGTACTCGCGCGACTATCCGCCGCTTCGCTCGTGAGGGGGCCTCGGCGACAGGATTGCGGCGGCAAAGCCGCCGCTCGGCACGTGGGCCCATGAGCTTGTGGCTCGTGTTGGCCGTGAACAGCATCACGCTTGGTGGACTCCTGTTCCTGCTGTCGGCGGGGTTCTCGCTGATCTTCGGGCTCATGAAGATCCCGAACCTCACGCATGGCTCGTTCTTCATGCTGGGCGCCTACCTGGCGACCAGCCTCATCGCGCGGGGCGTGAGCTTCTGGACGGCGGCGGTGGTCAGCGGGCTCGCCGTCGCGCTGCTGGGCGGCCTCATCGAGCGGCTGATCCTGCGGCGGCTGCCCGGCGCCGAGCTGGCCCAGGTGCTCGTCACGCTCGGCCTGTCGTTCATGATCGCCGACGTCTGCCTCATGGTGTGGACCGGCGATCCCATCCAGGTCGCCACGCCGCCGGGGCTGCGCGGCGCCACCGCGCTGGCCGGCGTCGCGTTCCCGACCTATCGCCTGGCGATCAGCCTGCTGGCCGTAGCCTTCGCGGCCGGGCTGTGGGCGCTGATGGACCGCACGCGGCTGGGCGCGATGATCCGGGCGGGCGTGGACGACGCCCCGATGGCGCGGGTGGTCGGCATCCGCGTCTCGCGCCTGTTCACCACGGTCTTCTGCCTGGGCGCCTGGCTGGCCGGCTTCGCCGGCGTGGTGGGCGGGCCGATCCTGTCCGTCTATCCCGGCCTCGACGGCGAGATGCTGCCGCTGGCGCTGGTCGTGGTGATCCTGGGCGGCAGCGGCAGCCTGCTCGGCTCGCTGGTCGGCAGCTTCATCGTCGGCTTCCTCTACAACTTCGGCCAGGCGATGTTCCCCGAGCTGGCCTACGTGGTGCTGTTCCTGCCGATGCTGCTGGTGCTGGTGGTGCGCCCGCAAGGCCTGTTCGGACGGCCCGCCACATGAGGCCGCTCGCGCTGCTCGCCGCGCTCGCGCTGGCGGCGACGGTGCCGTTCTGGATCGGCGGGCCGTACTACGTCAACATCGCCAGCCAGATCCTGCTCTACGCGGTCTTCGCGCTCGGCATCAACGTCATCGTCGGCTACGCGGGCCTGGTGAGCCTCGGCCACGCCGGGCTGCTGGGCATCGCCGCCTACGCCGCCGGGCGCCTGCTCGGCGCCGGCCACGGCCACGCCGTCGCCATCGCCGGCGCGCTCGCGGTGACGGTGGCCGCCAGCGCGATCTTCGCGGCGCTGGCGCTGCGCGGCACCGGGCTGGGCTTCGTGATGATCACGGTCGCGCTGGGGCAGATCGTGTGGGGCGTCGCCTACCGCTGGATCAGCCTCACCAACGGCGACAACGGCCTGAGCGTCTCCGCCCGGCCGAGCCCGCTGGGGCTGTCGCTCGCCTCGCCGGCGGCGTTCTACTGGGCGACGCTGGCGGTCTTCCTGGCGGCACTCGGCTCCATGGCCGTCTTCGTCGCCTCCCCGCTCGGCGCCGCCGTGCGCGGCACGCGCGATCAGCCGCGGCGCATGACCGCGCTCGGCTACCACGTGTGGATGATCCGGTTCCTCGCGTTCGTGTTCTCGGGGCTCTGGAGCGGCGCGGCCGGCGTGCTCTACCTCTACTACAACCAGTTCGTGAGCCCGCAGGCGGTCGCGCTGACCGCCTCCGCCGAGGCGCTGCTGATGGTCATCGCCGGCGGCACCGGCACGCTGCTGGGCCCCATCGTGGGCGCCGGCCTCGTCGTCGTCATGAAGAACGTGGCCAGCGCCTACATCGAGCGCTGGAACTTCGTGCTGGGCGCCATCTTCGTCGCAATCGTCGTCTTCATGCCGGAAGGCCTGGTGCCGGGCACCCGGCGGCTGACGCGCTGGCTGACGCGGCGCCGGCTGCCGGGCGCCGGTCACCTGCCGGCCGCCCGACAGTCGCTGCCATGACCGCGCTGGCCGTGCGCGATCTCGACAAGTCGTTCGGCGGCCTGCGCGTCACCTCGCGCGTGAGTCTCACCGTCGAGGCCGGCGAGCGCCGGCTGATCATCGGCCCCAACGGCGCCGGCAAGACGACGCTGTTCAACCTCATCACCGGCGAGCTGCGCCCCGACGCCGGCGCCATCGAGCTCTTCGAGCGCGACATCACCCGGCTGCCGACCCGCCGCCGCGCGCACCTCGGCATCGGCCGCACTTACCAGATCATCACCCTGTTCCCGCACGAGACGCTGCTGCGCAACGTCACGCTGGCGCTGCTGGGCCTCTCGCGCCTGCGCTGGAACCCGCTGGTGCGGCTGGTCCGGCAGACGGCGCTGGTGGACGAGGCGCGCGCCGTGCTGACCCGCCTGGGTCTGGAGGCGCTGGCCGACCGCCCGCTGGGCGAGACGTCCTACGGCGAGCGCCGGCGGCTGGAGATCGCCATGGCGCTGGCCCAGCGGCCGCGCGTGCTGCTGCTCGACGAGCCGTTCGCCGGACTGTCCACCGAGGAGCGGCGCGACGTGTTGCGGCTGGTGGCCGGGATCCCCCGCGAGGTGACGATCGTGATGATCGAGCACGACATGGACGTGGCGCTCGACTTCGCCGAGCGCATCAGCGTGCTGCACTTCGGCGAGGTCGTGGTGGAGGGCACCCGCGCCGAGGTGGTCGCCCACCCGCGCACCCGGGAGATCTACCTCGGTGAGTGACGCGCTGGCGCTGGCCGGCATCGATGCCTTCTACGGCGACAGCCACGTGCTGCACGGCGTGTCGCTGCGGCTGGG
>DASSLH010000049.1:0-3626 GCA_035689625.1 Candidatus Methylomirabilota bacterium
ACCCTCTATAAGGCGCGTGGCTTGCCGTCGGTGAAGCGGCCTGTCTGCGCGATCTGCATCGACAGGACGAAAGGACGCACCGAGGAGGTCCGGCTCGGCTACCGCGTCACCGTGTGGCTCTGTCCCGGCCATGCGTCGCAGGCGTTTCAGACGAAACGCGGCGGCAGAGACTTCGTGCGGACACTGATGGGGGTGTGGCAGGCCAATGGGTGTATGACCCAGGCGCGGCATCGTGCGCTTGATGCGCATCTCAACCAGTTCCGCGCCAGGCCGCCCAGACACCGACCGGGCAGCTACGCCTGGCCCGAACTGCGCCGCCAACTGGAAGCCCACTACGCCCACGGCGCGCCGCCCGCAGACCCTACCCACCACGCCTGCCAGGCGTGCACCGCCCACACTCCCAGCCGCCGCACCCTCCAACGCTGGCACGCAGAACGACGCTGGCTCAGCCGCCCGCCGTGAGGATCTAGCCTGACGGCATGCAGAGCCGCGGCAGCAGGGCGTTCCGGATCGAGACGGCGCGGCTCGTGCTGCGCTGCTGGGATCCCGCCGATGCGGGCCTCATGAAGGACGCCATCGACTCCAGCCTCGACCACCTACGGCCGTGGATGCCGTGGGCCGAGGCGGAGCCGTCGACGATCGAGCAGAAGCGGCAGCTGCTGACCCGGTTCGCCGAGGACTTCGCCCATGGCGACGACGCCGTGTACGGCATCTTCGAGCCGGACGAGCGCCGCGTCGTCGGCAGCACCGGCCTGCATCCGCGGCTGGACGGGAACGCCCGCGAGATCGGCTACTGGATCCGCGCCGACGCGATCGGCCGGGGCCTGGCGGGCGAGTCGACGGCGGCGCTCACGCGCGTGGCGTTCGAGGTGGACGGAGTCGACCGGATGGAGATCCACTGCGACCCCGCGAACGTCCGCAGCGCCGCCATCCCCCGCCGGCTCGGCTACGAGCAGGCGGACGGCCTCGACGGCAACGGCCACCTCATCTTCCGCATGCCGCGCGAGGCCTATCCGTCCTCACCCGCCGCGAACGCCGCCGCCCAGGCCTATGACGACGCCGGCGCCCGGCTGCTGTAGCCGAACCGCTGCAGGAGCAGCGCGGCCAGCAGCAGCACCGAGCCGGTGACGATGAACGAGATCGCGCGCGCCATGGCGGTCAGGAACGCCAGGTCGAACAGGAAGAGCTTCCCGAGCGCGACGAACAGCAGGGCGATCCCGCCGGCCCGCAGCAGCCCGCGGTGGCGGCTCCGAAGCGACGCCACGACCAGGGCCAGGCCGATCATCACCCAGGCCACCGAGACGGCCACGTGGCCGCGCTGGAAGCCGTCGTGCACCGCCGTGGCCACGCCACCGTCGACGGAGAGCTCGAACGCGCCGAGGATCGCGGCCGCGAGCGTCCACAGGATGCCCGCTCCGGCCACGTAGGTCAGCACGGCCCGGCCGTCGATCCCGCGCACGGACGGAGCGGCCGCCGCCCGCGCCGCCAGCGCGGCGAGGACGAGCGCGACCGACGCGGCCGCCGCCGCGGCCAGACCCGCCGCCGGGGCATGGGACGTGTGGAAGAGCATCCGCGGCGTCTCGTAGCCGAGGAGCACGACGGCCGCGGTCGCAAGCGACGCGACGATGCCGATCCGGCCCAGGATCTCGCGGTCGAGCCGGCCCGGGAGCGGCCGCCGCCAGACGACCGCCGCAGCGGACGTGAGCGCGGAGAGCGCCGCGGCGACAACCAGCGGGTACTGGCCGGGCAGGAGCATGGCCGCCAGCTGCCCGAGCAGGAGCAGCGGCACGATCAGCGCCAGCGTGCGCCGGCGGGGGTCCAGGAGGGCGGTCGCCAGCAGGAACGCGGCGCCCGCCGCGATGGCGATGCTCTCCCAGCCCGCGGACGTGCCGTGCGCGGCGAGGGCATGCAGCGAGTCGTCGTAGGCCCATGCGGTGACGAGGCCGAGAGCGAGGAGTCCGGCGCTTCCGGTGGCGAGCGCGAGTCCGCCGACGCGGCGGCGCACCGGGGGCACATGCACGAGGGCCGCGAGCGCGCCCGCGAGGCCGAGCCATGCCCACATCGCGTACGGCGCGGCCAGCGCCTCGGCGACGAGATAGGCGGCCACGGCCACGGGCACGAGGGCCACGAGCTCCACGTAGTCGTGGTGCGGACGTCGCACCGACCACGCGCCGACGGCGGCGGCGAGGCCGAGCGCGGCCAGGTCGGCGAGGCCGCTGCGGGCACCGAGCCCGGCCCAGCCGGCCTGCACGAGGTCGCGGGCCGGCGCCGTCAGGATCAGCGTGACGCCCGCACCGGCGAGCCACCAGCCGGTCGCGATCACGATCGCGGCCTCGTCGCCCAGCCACGAGACCATCGCCGGCGAGCGCCGGTAGAGGAAGAGCGCCGTGGCCAGGCCGGCGTAGGCGATGACCGCCCACTCCGGGGCCAGCGCCCACGCGGGCAGGTAGCCGATGGCGAGGGCGGGCACGGCCCACGCCGCGACGCGCTCGGGCCGCTCGATGAAGCGCAGCCCGAAGCAGAAGGCGATGCCCGCGACGGCGACCGCAGCCAGGGCCAGCGAGCCCTGCCAGGAACCGGCGCCGATGTGCGGCAGGTGCTCGGCCGTCGGCTGTACCACGACGTAGGCGGCGATCGAGGCGAGCGCGAGGTAGGCCCCGGCGGCGGCCGTCAGACGGCGCCGGCGCACGCCGCTCCGGAGGGCGATGCGCTCGGCCAGGCCGACCAGGGCCGCCGACTCGGCCGACCACGCACACACGAGCGCGGGGCCGCCGGCCAGGAGCCCGGTCGCGGTGGCGGCGGCCGCCAGGGCGAACGCCGCGAGCAGGTCGGTCAGGTCGGCGTGCGGCCGGCGCACGAGCGCCGGGACGCAGGCGAGCAGCGCCCACACGAGCGCGACGCCGAGAAGGATGAGGCCCGCCTTCGAGTGGCCGTGCACCATCTGCCGGCCGCCGGTCAGGAAGGCGTCGGCCATCGACAGGGTGAAGGCGGCGGCGGCGATCTCGGCGCCGACCCAGGTCAGCCGGCGGCCCGAGACGGGCAGCAGCTCGACCAGGAGCGCCATCGCGGCCAGCAGGGCGGCGACGGTGGCGACCGCGACGGCGGCGAAGCCGAAGTACGTGTGCTGCAGGGTGATGGCCAGCAGGGCGAGCGACTCCAAGAACCCGATCGCAGCCGTCACGAGGACGACCCACGACCAGCGCTGGTAGACGTAGATCGGCAGGACGCCGGCCATCATCGCCGCGGCAAAGAGCAGACCTGCGGCGGTGACGTCGAGGCTGACGAGCACGGGCGCCACCATCGCACCGGACACACCGAAGACCGCCAGCGGCTCCTGCCGGATGCGGATGGCCACGGCGACCGCAACGGCGGCGATCAGCGCCGCGAGCGGCGAGGCGGCCGTGCCGGAGATCAGGTGGTAGAGCCACGTCGACGCCCACAGGCTGGCGTAGAGGCCGGCGATGCCGGCGCCTGCGGCCGCCAGGATGGCGTCGGCCCGCCAGGAGCGGCGGTCGAGCTCGAGCGCAGCGGCGAGGAGGGCGATCGAGACCAGCACGCCGATCCCGACGCGCATCGGCGGGGTCACCCAGCCGCGGCTCGCGGCCATCACGAAGAGCAGGACGATG
>DASSLH010000050.1:0-3569 GCA_035689625.1 Candidatus Methylomirabilota bacterium
CTCGCCGCTGCGCCTGGCGGTGGAGCTCGCGCCCGACGCCGAGGAAGGCCCGATCGCGATCGAGTACGCCGCGGGCCGCCCGGTCGCGCTGCCGGCCGCGGCGGTCGCCGCGCTGGGCACGCGCTTCGTGCGGTGCGCGTCGTGAGGTATCTCGGTACGACTTCGAGGCGCCGAGTTCGGGGGGTCTGGCGGCCATGTCGGGGCCCCCAGCGAGAACAATGAGCGACGAGGGCGTGGACGTCGAGCGGCGCGTCGTGGAGGTGCTCGACCGCCTCGGTGTGCCCTACGAGCTGCAGCCGATCGATCCGGCGTTCGCCGACACCGGCGCCTACTGCGAGCGCTACGGCGTGCCCCTCGAGCGCGCCGCCAACACGATCATCGTCGCGTCCAAGAAGGAGCCGCGACGCTTCGCCGCCTGCGTGGTGAAGGCCACCACGCGCTTGGACGTCAACCACGCCGTGCGCCGCGTGCTGGACGCCAGCCGCGTGTCGTTCGCCTCGGCGGAGGAGACGCGCGCGCTCACCGGCATGCTGATCGGCGGCGTCACCGTCTTCGCGCTGCCGGCCGACCTGCCGGTCTACGTGGACGAGCAGGTGATGGCGCCGGACTGGATCATCCTGGGCAGCGGGAGCCGATCGTCCAAGGTGCGGGTGGCGCCCGAGGTGCTGCGCCGGCTGCCCGGCGCCTCGATCGTGCCGGGGCTGGCCAGCGCCGGCTGAGCCGTCACGCCTCGCGCGGGCGCCGTTGACATGCCGACGCCCGACGCACAAGAATGCTCCATGGACGTCGCGACGATCCAGCCGATCAAGCTGTTCACGCTGGAGGCGCTGAGCGCCGGCTGGTACTTCGTGTGGCGCTTCATCGTGCGGCTGCTGCTCTACGGCGTCGGCCCCGCGATCATCGGCGGGGTGCTGATCAAGCTGGGCTGGCCGGTGATCGGCGGCCTGCTGCTCGCCGCCGGCATCGTCGTCGCCCTCTGGAAATCGTTCGCGCTCGTGCCCGACATCGCCAGCGAGTGGGCCGAGGCGCGCTACGGCCATCGCCTCGAGCGGCGGTGGCCGGTCTACTGGGGCATCACCTGGCGCGTGCTCGTCGTGACCGTCGTCGCCTCGTTCATCGGCGCGGTGCCCAGCGTGATCGGCGTGAGCTTCAAGACCGCCTACGCGGGCTCGCTGCTCGGCATGGTCGGCGGCCTGCTCGTCGTCGGCGTCTCGCTCGCGCAGTCCGTCCTCGGCGTGATGGCCAACGGCTGGGCGATGTCCAAGGTCGCCGCCGAGGAGCTGTCCGGCCTCGCGCCCGTCGCGCGGCCGGTGCCCGCGCCGGTGGCGACGTCGGTCGTGCAGGCGCCCGCGCCCAGCGCGCCGGCGCCGGTGGTGACGCCGCCGTCCCCCGTCAGTCCCGGTGGCGCCGAGGGCAAGCGCCAGTGCCCGAAGTGCGGCCTCTACGAGACGGAGCGCGGCTCGGTCATCGGCTGGTACTGCAAGGTCTGCGGCTGGCGCGAGACGCGCCGCTAGCGCGCGCCGCCGGCCGGCAGCACGGTCGCGCGGATCGGGATGATGCCGGCGCCGGTCGCGCCGAGCGCGCGGGCGGCGGCGTAGGACAGGTCCAGGATGCGGCCCGGCACGATGGGGCCGCGGTCGTTCACGCGCACCTCCACCTCACGATCGTTGTCGAGGTTCACCACCTTCAGCCGCGTGCCGAACGGCAGCGAGCGGTGCGCGGCCGTCAGCGCGTACATGTCGAAGCGCTCGCCGCTGGCGGTCACGAGTCCCTGGTGGAACGGCCCGTACCAGGACGCGCGCCCGGTGAGAACCACGACGGCGGGGCGCGGGGGCTGGGGCGGCGGCGCCGATGCCGTTGCCGGGGTCGAAGATGGGGCCACGCATCCGCCAACCCCAAGGATGGCGAGCACCCAAAGCAGACACCAGCACCGTCGCCCCATACTCATGACGGAGTGGCAAGTTCCGTGCCCGCTACTCACCGCCGCCACCACTCCCGCAGGCGCCGCCACCAGTCGTAGAGCTGCGAGCCGACGCCGCCGTGCTCCTGGCAGGGCGGCGGCTCCGTCCCGGCCAGGAACGTCTCGCGCGCGACGAGCGGGCAGTACCTGTTGGCGAGCCGGCCGTTGGTGAGGTCGATGTCGGCGAACGCGATGCCGCCCGGGATCGTGAACGCCGGCTGGGGATAGGTCTCCAGCGCCTGGCGCATGAAGTCCATCCAGATCGGCAGCGCCGCCTCGGCGCCGCTGAGGCCGTGGGCGTCGCCGCCGTCGAAGCCGACCCACACGGTCACCAGCAGGCGCGGCGTGTAGCCGACGAACCACGCGTCGCGGCCGTCGTTCGTCGTGCCGGTCTTGCCCGCGATCGTGTCGGCGCGCGCCAGGCCGCGCGCGGCGCTCGCCGTGCCCGACTGGATCACGCCCTCCAGCAGCGAGGTGACCAGGTACGCCTCGGCCGGCGAGATCACCTCCGCGGCCTCGCCGGCGTCGGCCGGCGCGACATCGCCGTCGCGATCGCGCACGGCCCGCACCGCGGTCACGCCGGGTGGCCGCACGCCGCCGTTGGCCAGCGGCAGGTAGGCGCGCGACAGCTCCAGCGGCGTGACCTCCAGCGCGCCGAGCGCGGCGGACGGCACCTCCGGCAGCTCGCCCTCGAAGCCGACGTCGCGCGCGGTCTGGATGACCGCCGGCATGCCGACCGCCTGCGCCACCCGCACGGTGGCAGCGTTGAGCGAGCCCTCCAGCGCCCGGCGCAGCGTCACGCGGCCCTCATAGCGGTCGTCGTAGTTGCGCGGGCTCCATGTCTCGTTGCCGACGGTCACCATGACCGGGATGTCGTCCACGAACGAGGCCGCGGTGAAGGCCGGCTCGTCGTTGCCGCGGCGGCGCAGCGCCGCCAGGTAGACGAAGGGCTTGAAGGCCGAGCCGGGCTGGCGGTGCGCCAGCGCGGCGCGATCGAACTGGCTGCTCGCGTAGTCGCGCCCGCCGACGAGCGCGCGGATCTCGCCGGTCGCCGGGTCGAGCGCGACCAGCGCGGCCTGCAGCCGCCGGCCCGCCTCGGCGTGGCGCAGCCGTGGATAGCGCGTCTCCAGGTGATCGAGGCCGCGCACGACGGCGGCCTCCGCGAAGCGCTGCAGCGGCAGGTCGAGCGTCGTGTAGATGGCGGCGGCCTCGCCGCGCTCGCCGAAGCGCTGCTCGATCTCCGCGCGCGCGTAGTCGGTGAAGTAGGGGGCCGGCTGGCCGATCGCCGCCGCCGGCGGCACCCGCACGGGCTCGGCGCGGGCGGCCTGCAGGTCGCCCGGCGACAGCGTGCCCAGCTCGCGCATGCGCGCCAGCACGACGTCGCGCCGGGCGCGGGCGCGCTCGGGATTCACCGCCGGCGAGTAGTTGTTGGGCGCCCGGATCATCCCGGCCAGCAGCGCGGCCTCGGCCGGCGTGAGCTGGTGGATCTCCTCGTGGAAATAGGCGCGGGCGGCGGCCCCGACGCCGCGCACGGCGCGGCCGTTGCGCTGGCCCAGGTAGACCTCGTTCAGGTACGACTCGAGGATCTGCGTCTTGGAGTATCGCAGCT
>DASSLH010000051.1:0-2295 GCA_035689625.1 Candidatus Methylomirabilota bacterium
GCTGGTGCAGGCGCGGCTGGATCGCGTGACGGAGCCGCGCGCCAAGCGCTGGACCGACGTCGTGGCGGCGACCATGGGCGACCTCGCCCGCCGCGTGGCCGCCTGGCCGGCGCTGCCGGCGGCCGAGCGCGAGCTCGACGCGCGCCCCGTCGCCGACGCGCTCTACCACGCGCTGGCCGGCGCGCTGCTGCTGGCCGAGGGCGAGACGCTCTGGCGCGAGCGGGGCAGCGCCCGCAAGCTCCTGGCCGGCGCGCTGTACGTGCGCAAGTGGCTGCGGCCGCCGGCGCCGCCGGCGTCGGTGCTCAGCGCGCGCGAGTGCGCCTGGCTGCCGGCGCTGATCGACTGGACGCCGGTCCCGGCCGAGGCGCTCGAGTGACGGGAACTTCCTGGGCGCGCGCCCGGTCCAACGGTGCGTGAGTTGATGGCCGACGCTGCGACACTGCGGGCGCGGCTGCGAGCCGGCGACGCCCACGCCTTCGAGACGCTGGCGACCACCCACCAGCACCGCGTCTCCGGCGTGGCACTGCGCACGCTGGGCAGCCGCGCCGAGGCCGAGGACGACTGAAGCCGCAATCGCCGCGCTGGCACGGATGCCGACGCGCCCGCGGGTGAAAACTGACCAGTCCGCCCTCGCGCCCGCGGGTGAGACGAGCAGCGACGCGCACTTGGTGGGCCCCGGGGCGTGGTGCCCGGCTTGCACCTATCCTGGATCCCGTGAGCGAGCCCAGGGCCTCCCGCGCGGTCCGCACGATCCACCCCGCGAGCGAGCCGATGGCGGTGCCGACGCCGCCGGCGCTGCTCGCCGGCGGCGTGGACTTCCCGACCGTCGAGGCGCCGGCGACGCCGCCGGAGCCGCCGTCGGACAGCGAGCGGCGCCGCCAGCGGCTGCGGTGGGAGTTCACGGTCCGCGTGAGTGTCTCCGCGCTCATCCTGGTCTTCAACGAGCTGCTGGCGCATGAGCAGCTGACCTCGTCGATCATCCGCCTCACCGCGCTGATCGCGCTGGTGATGAACGCGCCGTATTACGTGGCCATCCGCAGCGGCGTGCGGCTGCGCGCGCAGTCCTACGTGCGGATGCTGGTGGACGTGGCGCTGATGACGGCCGGACTCTACGGTGCCGGCGGGCTGGGCGCCGCGCAGTACCTGGCGATCTACGCGATCGTGCCGGTCTACACGGCGTTCGTGTTCTCGAGCCGGGCGTGCGTCGTGGGCACGGGCTTCGCCACGCTGAGCTACCTCGCGGTGGCGGTGCTGCAGACGCTCGGCGTGCTGCCCTACACGCACTTCCCGCTGCCCGACGCCTGGACGATCGCCGCGTTCAACCTGCTGGTGGTCAACATCGTGGGCTGGGTGGCGGTGCTCATCGCCGAGGCGTACCGCGTGAGCCGCCACCGGCTGGCCGCCCTCTACGTCGAGCTCGAGCGCGCGCACGACGAGTCGCTGACGCTCAATGCGGAGATCCAGTCGGCCTCGCGGCGCTACGTGCTGAGCGAGGTCGTGGCCGGCGTCACCCACGTGGTCCGCGACGCCCTGCAGGGCGCGTTCGGCCACCTGTGGCTGGCGCGGCGCACGGGCCAGCCACTGTCGGCGGAGGTCAAGGGTCACCTCGATCAGGTCGAGGCGGCGTGCGACAGTGCCATGCGCATCATCCGGACGACGCTGGACATGGCGCGCCGCCCCACGCCGAAGCGCGAGCCGGTGGACGTGGGTGATGTCGTGCGCCGCATCGTCGAGCTGAAGTCCTTCGACCTGCGCCGCGACGGGATCACCCTGCAGACCGAGATGGCGGACGGCCTGCCGCGCGTGCTGGCCTCGCCCTACCAGCTGCAGCAGGTCCTGCTCAACCTGGTGGTCAACGCCCACGAGGAGCTGCGCGGCAGCAGCGGGCGCCGGCAGATCGACGTCGTCGCCTCCACCGCCCGGGACCGGGTGATCGTGGACGTGCGCGACTCCGGCGGCGGCCTGCCGCTCACCGTCGTGCCCCACGTGTTCGAGCCGTTCTACACGACCAAGGAGCACGGCAACGGGCTGGGGCTGGCGATCGCCGCCGGCATCGTGGAGGCCTTCGGCGGCACCCTGGCCGCCGACAACCGCCGCGAGGGCGGCGCCGTGTTCCGCATCACGCTGCCGGCCGTCGGCGCGACGCCGGCCTGACGCCGGCGCAGGATTTTCTTGCCAGATCGCCTCGCCGCAGCTTTTAATGGCGGCGTGGAGTTGCTGCCGCGCGAAGAGGTGGCCCTCCTGCTCGGAAGCCTGACGGCCTGCGGCTTCCTCGTCCTCGGTGTCCTCGACATG
>DASSLH010000052.1:0-2940 GCA_035689625.1 Candidatus Methylomirabilota bacterium
GGGTAGCGGCGGCGCTCGCGGCGGAAGACGCTCCACGGCGTGCCGGCGTACTCGACGACGGCGGCGCCCTCCAGCGCGCCGTAGCGTGTCGTGCCGCCGGCCCGGAACCGGACGATCTGCACGGCTCAGGCGAGCCCGAGCACGTCGGCCATCGAATACAACCCGGGCGGCTGCGCGCTGATCCAGCGGGCCGCCCGCAAAGCGCCGCGCGCGAACGTGTCGCGGCTGTGCGCGCGATGGGTCAGCTCCAGCCGCTCGCCGAGCGTGCCGAAGGACACCGTGTGCTCGCCGACCACGTCGCCCGAGCGCAGCGACATCACCGCGATCTCCTGGGGCGAGCGCTCGCCGGGCAGCCCTTCGCGGCCGTAGACGGCGACCTTGCGCAGGTCGCGCCCGAGCGCCTCGGCCACGACCTCGGCCATCCGCAGCGCGGTGCCGCTGGGCGCGTCCTTCTTGAAGCGGTGGTGGATCTCGGTGATCTCGACGTCGTAGTCGTCGCCGAGCGCGCGGGCCATGATCGGCAGCAACCTGAACGCCAGCGTGACGGCGACCGACATGTTGGGCGCCAGCATGATCGGCGCCCGGCGGCCGAGCGCGGCAATCTCCTCGCGCTGGGCGGCGCTGAAGCCGGTGGTGCCGACGACAGCGCGGGCGCCGGCAGCGGCGACCAGGCGCAGGTGGGCCAGCGTGGCCTCGGGGACCGAGAACTCGACCAGCACGCGGTCGCGCGTGATGGCGGCCGTCGCGTCGTCGGCGAGCGTCACGCCCAGCCGGCCGCCGCCGGCCGTCTCGCCGGCGTCACGGCCGAGCGCGGGATGGCCGGGCGCCTCGAGCGCGGCAGCGACCGTCAGGCCGGCGCTGTCGCGGGCGAGCGCGACGATGCGGCTGCCCATGCGGCCGGCGGCACCGGCGATAACGAGATGTGCCGTCGGGCCGCCGGGGCGCCCGACGGTCGGCGAATCGGCCGTCATCGGCGACAGTCCCGCGGGCTACTTGACGAGCGCGAACTGCTGGAGCACCGCGCGCAGCTTGTCGCGGTTCGCGTCGCTCATGCGGCACATGGGCAGCCGGAACTCCGGCTCGAGCATGCCGGCCATCGCCATCGCTTCCTTGATGGGGATGGGGTTCGTCTCCAGGAACGCGGCGCGGGCCAGCGGGAACAGGCGGTAGTGCAGCTCGCGGGCGCGCTTGAAGTCGCCGTCGAGCGCGGCGTGCACCATGTCGGCCGTCTCGCGCGGCACGATGTTGGCGATGACCGAGATCACGCCGTGGCCGCCGATGGCCAGCAGCGGCAGCGTGACGTTGTCGTCGCCGGACAGCACCGAGAAGCCGGGCCCGCAGGCGGCGACGACCTGGCTCATCTGGTCCAGGCTGCCCGAGGCCTCCTTGACGCCGGCGATGTTCCTGCAATCGCGGGCCAGCCGCGCCATCGTCGCCGTCTCGACGTTGACCGCCGTGCGGCTCTGGATGTTGTAGACGATGATCGGGATCGCCACCGACTCGGCCACCGCGCGGAAGTGCCGGTAGAGCCCTTCCTGCGTGGGCTTGTTGTAGTACGGGTTCACGACCAGCGCGCCGGCGGCGCCGGCCTTCTCGGCGTGGCGCGTGAGGTCGATCGCCTCGGCGGTGGAATTCGAGCCGGTGCCGGCCACGACGGCGACCCGCCGGCGGGCGGCCTCCACGACGATCTCGACGACGCGCTTGTGCTCGTCGTGGCTCAGCGTGGGCGACTCGCCGGTGGTGCCGCACGGGATGATGCCGTCGGTCCCGTGGCTGACGTGGAACTCCACCAGCTCGCGCAGCTTCGCCTCGTCGATGCGGCCATCGCGGAACGGGGTGACCAACGCGACGAACGACCCCTGGAACGTCGTCTGGCTCATGGCTCTGTCCCCCGGTTCGTCATGTGGGTGTGATCGTTGCCCTTTTTGGGGGGGAAGTCAAGGCGCGGAGCCGCTCAGGGAACCGTGACGCTGGCCTCCGCCGAGCGGCGGCTCTCGTTGGCGCGCGCGCTGGCGTCCTGCGCCGTCACCGCGTAGCGATACGTGCCGGCGGGCACGTCGCGATCGGTGAACGTCGTGCCCGGCACCCGCACGCCGCCGACGCGGACGAAGACGCCGTCGGCGGCGGCCCGGTAGACGACGTAGCCGGCGACGTCGGGCTCGGGACTCGGCGTCCACGACAGCCGCACCGTGCCCTCCGAGGGGATGGCGACCAGGTTGCCGGGCGGGGACGGCGGCGTGACGTCGAGCGGCGTGACCGCCACCGACGCCGTCGGCTCGCCCTCGGCGAGGGTCTCGCCCTCCTGCCGCAGCGCCCGCACCGCGTAGTGATACGTGTGATCGTTCTCCAGCCCGCGATCGACCGCCGTCGTCACGCCGGGCGCGGTGCGCGTGACGACGGCGAGCGGCGCGTCGGCGGCCGGCGCCCGCAGCACCTCGTAAGCCAGCGGCCCGCTGACGGCGCTGCCGTCGCTCAGGCGCGCCGGCGGCTGCCACGACAGCCGCACCTCGCGGTCGCCCGGCTCGGCGCGCAGGCCGGCGGGCGCCAGGGGCGTGGCCACGAACCGCACGCTGAGCCGCCGCGACGGCGGGCTGGTGCGTCCCTGCGCGTCCGTGGTGACGACGACGTAGGTATAGCGGCGGTCCGGCGTGAGCCCGCGGCGGTCGACGTACGACACGCGGCTGCCCTGCACGAGCGGCGACGGTGGCTCGGCAAGCCGGATCGTGGCGATCTCGGTGTAGCCGGCGACGCGATCGTCCACGAGCAGCGCCGCGCGCGGCTCGCCCTCGCCGGCGTCCTCGACGCGAAACACGCGGGTCAGGCCGGGATCGATCAGCCGGGAGCCGTCCACGCGGCGCTGCGGGATGGACCACGTCAGCTGGATGCCGCCCTCGCGCACGACGCCGGCCAGCGAGCTGACCGCGGCCGGCAGCCGCCGCT
>DASSLH010000053.1:0-4305 GCA_035689625.1 Candidatus Methylomirabilota bacterium
TGTCCTTTCGGGGTGCGCCCCTCGTCTTCGGTAGCCTGGCGATCCGGCGCCCGGCCGGACCCATGGCTTTGCGTCCCAGCCTCGCGACTGGTTTGCCTTTGTCGGAACAGAGGCGTCGATCGAGCGACGCGCTCGGGGTCCATTACGCAAGCGTCGTGCCCGGGGCGGGCGCTGCCCAAGTCACTGTTTCTGCAGGGCGGGACAGCGGTCGGCCGTCCGCCGCGGTGGCCGAATCGTGATCGGAGGCGCCGATGGCGCTGGCTAGAGGCTGACCGGAGGCGCCGGCGGCGACGGATTCCAGGCCGTCGTCTGCCAGTTGTCGGCCGCCGCCTGCGCCCGCCGGAACGGCGGCAGCGCGATGACGAGGTGCTCGGCGAGCCCGTTCAGGAACGGCTCGTAGAGGCCACGCAGCTCGGCGACGCGGCGGTCGGCCGCCTCTCCGCTCTCCAGCACGATGCCGTCGTCTCTCAGCGTCGTGCGCAGCTCGGCAAGCGCCGGGGGCGGCAGCCGGTCGCGCGCCGGCGGCCGCGGCATCGCCGCCAGCACCTGCGCGAGGTCGGCCACCGCATGGCGCGCCATCGCGAAGGTGAGTCCGGCCTGGCGGCGGCAGCGCGTGTCGCCGGCCGTCAGCATCAGCGCGCAGGCGTCCAGGATCGTCGTGAGCGCGGCCAGCCACGACTCGTTGTCGTGCTGGGAGCGGAAGTAGCTGAGCACGTTGTAGGAGAGATGCGACTCGAGCAACTCGGCGGACCAGCGCTCCCAGTCGTGCAGCAGCTCGTACAGCGCGCCCAGGTCGCGGCGATGGCGGCTGAGCAGCTCGCCGGCGCTCGGCGGCGAGCCGGCGCGCGCGTCGAGCATCGAGATGCTGACCTCGCGGCGCGAGAACGCCTGGTACATCACCGGCAGGTAGCCGACGAGCACGGCGAGGAACAGGAAGCCCGTCCCGCCCTCGATGACCGTGAGGATCCGCGCCGCGCGCTGCGTGGGCACGACGTCGCCGAGGCCGAGCGTGAAGAACGTGGTACCGCTCAGGTAGACGGCGCTGCCGAGCGTGGCCGGGCCGTGCTCACCGGCGGGGCCGCGCGCCGCCCACTGGATGAGCCCGAAGCCGAAGACCATCGTCACCGCCCACAGCATGATCAGCACCAGCAGCGACAGCGGGCCGTACACGCTGAGATAGGCCTCGCGGCGTCCCCCGGGTCGCATCCGGCGCCCCGCCGCCGCCCAGGTCGCCCAGGTGAGGCGATAGAACCAGCGCGCCAGCCGCAGCCGGCCGACGACGCGCCGGGGCAGGATGATGACCTCGAAGGCGTCCCAGAGGACGGCCAGGACGAGCAGCGTCCCGGCGACGGCGGCCAGCGTCGGCATCGCCTCCCATTGTGCGCTACGCTGCACGCGCTCTGCTGCGGCCGGCGGGCAGTGACCCCGGCGAAAGGAGATCGGCATGGCGATCGTGATCGTTCGCGGAGCGGCGTCGGGCATGGCGCAGGAGGTGACGGCGGGGCCGCACCGGCTTGTGGCCGACGAGCCGGTGGAGGCCGGCGGGACGGGGACCGGGCCGGAGCCCTACGACCTGCTGCTGGCCGCGCTCGGAAGCTGAACGTCCATGACGCTCGCGCTGTACGCGCGACGCAAGCAGTGGCCATTGCAGGCGGTGACGGTGCGGCTGCAGCACTCGCGCATCCACGCCCAGGACTGCGCGGACTGCGAGACGAAGGAGGGCAAGCTCGATCGCATCGAGCGCGAGATCACGCTGGAGGGCGCGCTCGACGACGCGCAGCGGGCCCGCCTGCTGGAGATGGCCGAGCGCTGCCCGGTGCACCGCACGCTGAAGTCGGAGATCGACATCCGCAGCCGGCTCGTGTGACACGCCGCGACCCTGCCGCGGCAAGCGGCCCGCGTGGTGGCAGCGGTGGCCTCAGGCGAGGAGCTCGCGCACCTTGGTGACGATGGCGCCGCGGCCGATGCCGTAGCGCTCGAGCAGCTTGCGGGGCGGGCCGCTGTGCGGGATCTCGCGCACCGCCAGCTGGTGCACGCGCACCCCGCTGGCGCCGAGCGCCTCGCGGACGGCGTCGCCGAGGCCGCCCTCGGCGTAGTGATCCTCGACGACCAGCACGCGATCGTGGGTGGCGCGGGCGGCAGCCAGCAGGCGCTCGGCGTCCACCGGCTTGACGCAGTAGAGGTCGATCACGCGCACGCGCACGCCGCCGCCGGCCAGCTCGTCGTGGGCGGCCAGCGCCTCGTGCAGCGTCACGCCGGCTGCCACGATCGTGAGCGCGTCGGCCTCGCTCGAGCGCACGGTCTTGAGGCCGCCCACCGCGAAGGCCTCGTCGGCGCGGTAGAGCGCCGGCGTCTTCATCCGCGTGGCCCGCAGGTAGACGAGGCCGCGGTGCAGGCCGGCCAGCTGCACGCAGGCGTCGGTGGACACGCCGTCGGCGGGGTAGAACACGACGCACTCGGGCAGTGCCCGGAACAGCGCGAGGTCCTCGAGCGCCATCTGGCTGGGCCCGTCCTCGCCGATGCTCACGCCGGCGTGCGAGCCGCAGAGCTTGACGTTGCTGCGCGAGATCCCGGCCATGCGCAGCTGGTCGGCGGCGCGGGTGAGGAAGCACGCGAAGGAGGACGCAAACGGCACGAAGCCCTGGGCGGCCAGGCCGGCGGCCGCGCTCACCATGTTCTGCTCGGCGATGTAGGCCTCGACGTAGCGCTCGGGGTGCGCGGCGCGGAAGCGCTCGGCGTAGGTGGAATTCTTGACGTCGCCGTCGAGGACGACGACGCGCGGATCGGCGGTGCCCAGGCGCACCAGCGCGTCGCCGTACGCCTCGCGGGTGGCGACCTCGCCGTGCTCGCCGCCGGGCGGCGCCGCCTGGGGCGCGAGCTTCGGGAGCTTGCGCCGCACCGGCTTGCGCACGGGCGGCGGCGGCACGCGGTGCAGGCGCGACTCCAGCGCGGCGATCGCGCGCTCGGCGGCGTCGGCCGGCAGCGGCTTGCCGTGCCAGCCTTCCTTGCCCGCCACCTCGTCGATGCCCTGGCCCTTCACCGTGCGCGCGATGATCGCGGTGGGCGCCTGACGGCCGGCGCGCGCGCGCCGCAGCGCCGGCACGATCTGCGTGAAGTCGTGACCGTCGATCGTGACCGCGCGCCAGCCGAACGCCGCGAACCGCCGCTGGTAGGCGCGCACGTCGTGGCCCAGCATCGTCGGTCCCGACTGGCCGAGGGCGTTGACGTCCACGATCGCGACGAGGTTGGCCACGCGGTCGTGGCCGGCCACCTCGGCCGCCTCCCACACCGAGCCCTCGGCCGTCTCGCCGTCGCCCAGCAGCACGAAGACACGCGCGTCGCTGCCGAGCATCCGCGCGCCGAGCGCGAGCCCCAGGCCCGCGCCCAGACCCTGGCCGAGCGAGCCGGTGGCGACGTCCACGAACGGCAGCCGCGGCGTGGGATGCCCCTCGAGGTCGCTGTCGAGCTCGCGCAGCGTCGTCAGCTCCTGCCGCTTGACGATGCCCAGCTCCGCCCACACCGCGTAGAGCAGCGGCGCGGCGTGACCCTTGCTGAGCACGAACCGATCGCCGAGCGGTGAGCGCGGGTCGGCGGGATCGAAGCGCATCGTGGCGAAGAAGGTCGCCGCGGCCAGGTCGGCGGCCGAGGCGCAGCTGGTCGGATGACCGCTGCCGGCCGCGGTCGTGGCGCGGATCGAGTCGATCCGCAGCCGGGTGGCCACGTCCTCGAGCGATTGCAGGAGGCCGTCGGGCAGCGATGCCATGACCTGCCCCGATTGTGCAATGCGGACGCCAGCGAGACAAGCGCACGACGCTGGCACCGTTCTGGCTCGCAGACCACGGCGACGGAGGATCGAGATGAGTCTCCTCATGGAAGGCATCCCGCTCGAGGATCCACTGCGCGCCCACGTCGAGGACAAGGTCACCGCCGTCACGACCCGCGGCCGCCTGCGCCCCACGGCGGTGCGTGTCGGCTTTACCGACGAGAACGGCCCCCGAGGCGGCGGCCTGCGCTGCGCGATCACCGTCGAGCTGCCTCGGCGCCCGGTGGCGCACGCCAACGGCCAGGGCGACAGCGCGCGCCTGGCCTTCGACGCCGCGCTCGGCGCGCTCGAGCACGAGCTCGGCCGGGCGCGCGAGCGCCGTCGCGACGTCGCGCGGCGTCCCAAGAAGTACTACATCGCGCACCAGGGCCTGACCGTCGACGGCGAGGCGGCGCTGCCGCCGGCGCGGCGCCGCCGGCGGAGCGCGTGATGGCGAGCGACGTCCAGGCGCGCCTCGCCGAGCTGGCACGGCTGCCGGCCTC
>DASSLH010000054.1:0-9305 GCA_035689625.1 Candidatus Methylomirabilota bacterium
TCCCCGACTGGCGGCGGTGGCCACCGCCACGCCGGCCCAGCGGTTCACGCAGGCCGAGCTGCTCGAGCTTGCCGGCTACGGCGACGCGCGCCGCCGCTCGTTCTTCGAGTCGAGCGACATCGTCGGCCACAACCTGTACCTCGATCGCGCGACGTTCCGTCCCGACGAGTCGGTGGACGCGCTGGCGGCACGCTTCCGCCGCGGCGCGCTCGAGCTCGGGGAGGCGGCGGTGCGCTCGGCGCTGGCGCGGGCGGGCTGGGCGCCCGGGCAGGTCGATTTCCTGGCGACCACCACGTGCACCGGCCGGCTCACGCCCAGCCTCGACGCGCACCTGATCGCGCGGCTCGGCCTGCGCGGCGACGTGCAGCGCGTGCACGTGGGCGACACCGGCTGCGCCTCGGCGGTGGTGGCGCTGCAGCAGGCGTGGAACTACCTGCGCGCGTTCCCCGGCCGCCGGGCCGTCGTCGTCGCCGTCGAGATCTGCTCGGCCGCCTACTTCCTCGACGACCGCCTGGAGAGCGCGGTGGCCCACGCGATCTTCGCCGACGGCGCCGGGGCCGTTGCGCTCGCCGAGGACGCCGACGGGCCGGCGATCCTCGAGCACCGCACGCTGTTTCGCTCCGAGCACCTGGACGCGATGGGCTTCGAGTACCCCGGCGGGCGGCCGCGCGTGATCCTGTCCAAGGACGTGCGACGGATCGGCGCCCAGATGATGGGCGAGATGGCGCGCGCGCTCATGGACAGCCAGGGCCTCAAGCGCGAGGACATCGCCTGCTGGATCCTGCACTCGGCCGGCCGCCGCGTGCTCGACCGCGCGCGGGTGCTGCTGGAGCTGGACGAGTCCGCGCTGGCGCACTCGCGCGGCGTCCTGCGGGAGCACGGCAACATGTCGTCGGCGACGATCCTGTTCGTGCTCGAGCGCATGCTCGCGCGCGAGAGCCCCGTGCCCGGCCAGTGGGGCGTCCTGATCGGCCTCGGCCCCGGCTTCGCCGCCGAGGGCGCGCTGCTGCGATGGTAGTGCGAGCCGCAGCCGACGGCGAGGCGAGCCTGTGATCGTGAGACAAGGGCGATGACGCGGCTGGTCGGCGTCCAGGAGCTGCTCGACGGCCCGCTGCCCCCGGCCGCCCGGCGGGCCACGCTCGGCGACCTCGACCGCCTGAACGCCTGGTTCGGGGGCTACGCGCTCACGCTCTCCCGCATCCGGCGCGCGCTGACGTTGCTGCCGCCTGGCCGCCCGCTGCGCGTCGTGGATGTCGGCGGCGGCCGCGGCGACCTCGCCGTCCGCGTCGTCCGCCTGGCGCGGCGCCTCGGCCGGCCGGTGCGCGTGCTGGTGGTGGACAGCGACGAGGCCACGCTGGCCCTGGCGCGCGCGCGCGTCGCGCGCTACCCCGAGATCGTGCTCGTGCGCGCCGACGCGACGGCGCTGCCGCTGCGCGAGGGCGCCGCCGACGTCGCTGTCGCCGCGCTCACGCTGCACCATCTCGAGCGTGACGACGCCGTGGCCTGCCTGGCCGACATGGCGAATGCCGCCCGGCTCGTCGTCGTCAACGATCTGCTGCGCACGCGGGCGACGCTGGCGCTGGTCTGGCTGGCCACGCGGCTGCTGCGGCTGCACCCCGTGTCGCGGCACGACGGCCCGCTGTCGGTCCGCCGCGCGTACTCGGTCGGCGAAGTCGAGACGCTGGCCGAGAAGGTCGGCCGCCGCGCCCGGGTGTGCCGCCATCCATGGCTCGGCCGCCTGGTGGCGGAGATCGCGTGAGCGCGCGTGCCGCTGACGTCGTGGTCGTGGGCGCCGGCCCCGCCGGGGCCGCCACCGCCATCCTGCTCGTCGAGCACGGCCTCGACGTCGTCGTGCTCGACCGCGCCGCGCTGCCGCGGCCCAAGGTCTGCGGCGAGTACCTCAGCCCCGAGGCCGGCCGGCTGCTGGACCGGCTCGGCGTGCTGAAGGCGCTCGACGCGGCCGGCGCCGTGGCCATCGCCGGCATGCGCATCACGGCGCCCGACGGCACCAGCGTCACCGGCCGCTATCGCGACATCGGCCCCTGGCGGCCCTATCGCCAGCACGCGACCGGCGTCGACCGCGCCACCCTCGACGGCGCGCTGGCCGAGCGCCTCCGCGGCCTGCCGCTGGACTTCCGCGAGCAGACGCGCGTGAGCGACCTGCTCCTCGAGAACGGCCGAGTCGTGGGCGTGCGCGCCGAGGATCGCGCCGGCACGGCGCTGGAGATCCGGGCGCGGGTGGTGGTCGGCGCCGACGGCCGCACCTCCGTGGTCGCCGAGCGCCTGGGCTGCCGTCACCCGCACACGCTGCGACGCATGGCCCTGGTGACGTACGTGCGCGGCCTGCCGGACTGTCGCGACCTCGGCGAGATCTTCGTGGACCCGCCGGACTACGCGATCCTCAATCCGCTCGGTCCCGACCGTGTGAATCTCTCGCTCGTCGTCCCGCTGGCCCACGCCGCGCCGTGGAGCGCGCGCCTGGAGGACTTCATGCTCGCCCGGCTGCGCCAGCTGCCGCACCTGGCCCGTCGGCTGGCCGGCGCCGAGCGCATGGCCCCGATCCGCGCGCTGGGGCCGCTGGCCTGGCGGGTGCAGCCGCCCCGTGCCGGCGGCGTCGTGCTGGTCGGCGACGCGGCCGGCTTCTTCGATCCGTTCACCGGCGAGGGCGTCTTCACCGCGCTGCGCTCGGCCGAGCTGGCGGCGGAGACGCTGGCCGGGGCGCTGCGCGCGGACGACGTGTCGGCGCCCGCGCTGGCCGCCTACGAGCGGGCGCGCCGGGCCGCGTTCGGCGCCAAGGAACGGCTGACGCGCGCGCTGCAGGTCGTCATCGGCCATCGCCGGCTGGCGAACGTCGTCTGTCGCGCGCTGGCGCGACGCCCGGCGGCGCTCGACGCGCTCCTGGGCGTGCTGGGCGACTACGTGCCCGTGCGCGCGCTTCGCCCCGGTCTGCTGCGCGTGCCCTCGCCGTTCTGAGCCGACCGCCGGCACCCCGACGGCCGCGGCAGCCTCAGCGGCCGCGGGTGCCGAACAGCTCGCCGAGCGGCGCGGCCCGGTAGGCCGTCGGCACCGCGAACTCGGTGTCCGGGATGTCGCGCCGCTCGACCGTCATCACCGTGGTGCCGCCGCGATTGCCGCCGGCCAGGTACGTGAGCTTCAGCGGCCAGCCCTCGGCGAAGAGCTTGCGGTACTCGGCGGTCGCCGCGGGCCGGTCGCTGCCCGCGCTCGCCATGCACCCCGACATCCGGCCGAGCGTGTCGGGCGCGCGGCCCGCCTCCACCTCGCGCAGCAGCGCGGCGTCGCTGGTCAGCCAGACCTCCTCGTAGGCCGTGCCGTTGCTGAGCACGCGGTACTTGCGCGCCGCCAGGCCGGCGATCGTGGCGGTCTCGTTCGTGCGCTCGACGGTGACCTGCGGCGGCGGCCCGGCGGGGGCGCCGGCGGCGCTGCCGCGGCCCATCTGCCGCATCATCTGCTCCATCTGCTGGCGCTGGGCGGGCGGCATGTCCTTGAGGTGCTCGGCCATCTGCTTCTCCATCTCCGCCATCGCGCCGGCCATCGCGCCCTGCATCTCCTGGCAGTACTGCTCGACGGTGCCCTCCCAGTACAGGCGCCGCTTGGCGTCGGCCACCATCATCCGGCCGCGGCCGACGTCCATCACCATCGACACGTCGCCATCGCGCGGCGCGATCTTGAGCCGACCGCGCGAGATGAGGGTCTGGTGCCCGCCCTCGTCGACGAGCGCATAGCCGGCGTCGGCCGCCGGGGCCAGCAGCAGGAGCAGCGCGATCACCAGCCAGCGGGCGCACGGGAGATATCGCATGCCGCGACGCTAGCAGCGGCGGCGGCGCCGGTCAACGCACGCCGCTTGTGCGCCTCGCCACCGGCGGTGTAGGTGTAGGGCGCGGTCACTACGACTCCGGGGGGCGCGATGGCCACGCGATCGGACAACCTGCCACGGCGGTTCGCCCGCCTCTATACCGCAGCGATCACCGACGTCATGGACCAGCTGGGGCTGCTGCGCCAGACGCTGCCGCACGCGATCCAGCCGCTGACGCCCGACATGCGGCTGGCCGGCTACGCGTTCACCGCGCGCGGCCGTCCCCACCGCGGCCCCGCCCGCGAGCGCGACGCCACGCTGCGGCGCTTCCTCGGCATGCTGGGCGCCGCCCCGCCCGACTCGGTGCTGGTGCTGGCCGCCAGCGACCACGAGGCGGCGCACTTCGGCGAGCTGTCGGCGACCTGGTTCCGCGCCCGCCGGGTGCGCGGCGCCGTCATCGATGGCGGCACGCGCGACGCCGCCTCGATCGCTCGCGCGCGCTTTCCGACGTTCGTCCGCTATCGCAGTCCCCAGGATTCGGTGCCGCGCTGGCGCGTGAGCGACTGGGGCCAGCCGCTCACCATCGGCGGCGTGCGGGTGAGCCTGGGCGACATCGTCGTCGCCGACGCCGACGGCGTCGTCGTCGTCCCCCGTCGGGTCGCCCACGACGTCCTGCAGCGCTGCGAGAAGCTCGTCGGCACCGAGAACCGCGTGCGCACCGCCGTGCGCCGCGGGCTCACGCCGCTCGCCGCCTACGAGAAGTTCGGCGCGTTCTAGCGGGCGTCGCGCCCCGGCGGCCGCGCGACCGTGAGGCGACCTCGAACGGAGTTCTCGATCAGGCGCGCGGCTTGGGCAGAGGCGGGGCGGCGAGATCGCGCTCGAGTCGGTGGACCTCTCGGATCAGGGCGGCGGTCTGGTCGACGCGGGGGCGGCGGCCTTCGTGGAAGAGGGCGTCGCGGAATCCCTTCAGGCGTTTCCACTCGCCGCGGCGGATCGGGTCGGCGACCGGGGCGAAGGCGTCGATGAGGTCGCCGAGCTTGATGAAGGCGCGGGGGGCGACGATGCCGCGGCGCTCGGCGAGGGCGCGCAGCTTCAGCTCGAAGGCGTAGCAGGCGACGACGGCGGCCAGCTCGGGGTTGGAGGCCTCGAGCGCGTCGGCGAACTCGGCGTAGGAGCGCCCGGCCAGCAGGTGGCCGACGAGGTTCTTCGCGCGCAGGCGGAGCATGAAGCGGTCGGCGGCCCAGGCGGCCTCGATCGCGGCGTCGCGCAGCGTGCCGAAGCAGCGCTCGTGCAGCACCCACAGCGCCATGTCGGCGTCGGCGGCGCGCGCGAAGCGGTAGTGGCGCTGGATCTCGCGCAGGTCGTCGAGGTAGTTGCGGTACGTCTCCCGCGCGTCGCTGCCGCGGCGCACGTCGAGCACGCGCTCGACGGGCGGGCTGATGATGCCGTAGGCGGCCGGCTTCACGAAGCGCAGGATGATCGAGACCAGCTCGATGGACCGGAAGACCTCCAGCAGCTTGGCGAGCTCGCGGTCCTGGTTGCGCGGCAGGTTCCAGAAGTCGAACGTCTGCCGGGCCAGCGCCGGCGTGACCTTGTCCTCGGGCGGAAAGACCCAGAACTTCTCGAACCACCAGTGCTCGGGCGCGACGAAGTAGGCGAGGTCCTTGTAGGTGAGCAGCGGGCGCCGCTGCAGGGGCGCCACCGTGTGCTCGATCGCCGCGAGGTCGAAGCGCGTCCCGTACAGCCGCTCGCTGACCTCGCCGAACGCGTCCAGGCAGGCGTGGAGGTAGTCCGCCACGCCCCGTATTCTACGGGGCGGGCCTAGCGGCGCTTGCGCGCGTGCTTCGCCGGGCGGGGCGCGGCCTCGTCGTCGGGGGCGTCGCCCACGCCGGCGATCTCGGGCAGCCCCGCGTCCTTCAGCGGCTTGTTGACGCGGTCGCGGATCCACTTGCCGTCCCACCACTCGACCGGCGTGACCGACACGCCGGAGACGAGCACCTCGAAGTGCAGGTGATCGCCGACGGCCAGGCCGGTGGTGCCGGTGTGGCCCATGACCTGGCCCTTCTCGACGTTGTCGCCGGGCTTGACGTCGATGGACGACAGGTGCGCGTAGAGCGTCTGCAGCCCCAGGCCGTGGTCCACGATCACGGCGTTGCCGTAGATCGTGAGCGGGCCGGTGAAGACGACCTGGCCGCTGTTGGCGGCCGGCACCGGCGACTGCCTGGTGGACGCGAGGTCGAAGCCGACGTGGACCTGGGTGTCCACCTGCTTGCCCTCGTACAGGTACGTGCGCGTCTCCGCGAAGTTGGAGAAGACCTTGGTGTTGCGGGGCTGCACGAAGCGTCCGCTCCAGAGCGGCTTGTCGGCCGTCCGGGCGCCGATCTTGATCTTCTCCTCCTCGGCCTGCCGGCGCTGATCGCGGTTGATGATCAGGAAGCCGTCGAGCAGCGGCTGGCCGGGCGGCCGCTGCGGCAGCAGCTCGGGGACCTTCGCCTCCAGGAAGGCGTCGGTGAGCTTGATGGTGTCGTGCGGGAACTTGCGCGGCTTCAGCTCGGCGGGCACGCCGCGCGAGGCCACGTTGCCCGCCTCGTCGCGCGCGGTCACCGCCAGCGGCGTGCCGGAGGAGTAGTCGTAGGGCAGCGCGATCAGGGCCACACGGGCGCCGCGCTCGGGCGGGCCGTAGGCGAAGCTGGGGAACGTGCGGGAGCCGACGCTGACGTCCACGCGGGCGGCGTCGGTGGCCTTGAAGGCGACGAGCACGGCACCGCCGGGCGAGACGTAGCGGGTGGCGGCCAGGATCTCCAGCCGCGGCGGCGTCAGCTTGATCGTCACCGGCTGCGTGAGCAGCGCACGGTCGTGCAGGCGCAGCGGGCGCCAGAAGTCGTCGCTGCCCCACACCTCGAGCGTGGCGCCGCCGTCCTTCAACCCGAGCGCGGAGCTCTCGACGCTGGCCGGCAGCTGCACGCGCGGGCCGAGCGGCGCGTCGGCCTTGGCCAGGACGATCGGCTTGCCGCCCTGGATCACCCTGAGCTCGGCGTGCTTGACGTTGCCCCGCACCGCCTCCAGCGTCGCCGTCACCGAGGTGTTGTGGCCGAGCAGCCGGGGCGCGGCCAGCGCGGCGCGCACGGCCGGCGTGGACTGGCGCCAGCCGAGATAGGAGACTGACCCGACCACCGCGAGGAGGAGCAGCAGCACGAACAGCACCCACGACTTCGTCCGGGACCGCTGAGGCACGACGGCGATCATAGCAGACCACCCTCACAAGCCGAGAGCGTTGCTTGACACCCCTAGCACCGGCGACTAGTCTGACGCGGTGTTCACCGTCTGGCTGGTGCCAGCCCTTCCGCTGGCTGGCGCGCTCGTCAACTTCTTCCTCGGCCCGCTGACCGGCCGGCGCGCCCACTGGGTTTCGGTGCCGGCGCTGGCCGGCGCCTTCCTGGCCTCCTGCGCGGTCGCCGCGCGCGCGTGGTCGGGCCCGCCGTTCACGCCCACGCTCGGCTCGTGGATCGTGGCCGGCGAGTTCGAGGCCACGATCACCGCCTACGTGGACAGCCTCACCGCGGTCATGCTGCTCGTCGTCACCGGCGTCGGCTTCCTCATCCATCTCTACTCCGTCGGCTACATGCACGACGATCCCGGCTTCGCGCGGTTCTTCGCCTATCTGAACCTGTTCGTGTTCTCGATGACGATGCTCGTGCTGGCCGGCGACTTCCTGCTCCTCTATCTCGGCTGGGAGGCGGTCGGCCTCTGCTCGTACCTGCTGATCGGCTTCTGGTACACGCGCGACTCCGCCGCCCGCGCCGGCAAGAAGGCGTTCATCGTCAACCGGGTCGGCGACTTCGGCTTCGGGCTGGGGATCATGTGGCTGTGGACGGCGCTCGGCACGCTCGACTACACCGGCGTCTTCCAGGGCGTGGAGACGCTGTCGCCGACTGTCGCCACCGGCATCGCGCTGCTGCTGTTCATGGGCGCCTGCGGCAAGTCTGCCCAGCTGCCGCTGCACGTCTGGCTGCCCGACGCGATGGAGGGGCCCACGCCGGTCTCCGCGCTCATCCACGCGGCGACCATGGTCACCGCCGGCGTCTACATGGTGGCCCGCAGCCACGCGCTGTTCGAGCGCTCGGGCTCGGCGCTGGAGGTCGTGGCCTGGATCGGCACCGCGACGGCGGTCTTCGCGGCGACCGTCGGGCTGATACAGACCGACATCAAGCGCGTGCTGGCCTACTCGACGATCAGCCAGCTCGGCTACATGTTCGCCGCCGTCGGCGTCGGCGCCTACGCGGCCGGCATCTTCCACCTCGTCACCCACGCCTTCTTCAAGGCGCTGCTATTCCTGGGCGCCGGCAGCGTCATCCACGGCCTCGGCGGCGAGCAGGACATGCGCAAGATGGGTGGGCTGGCCTCGAAGATGCCGCTGACGGCCACGACGATGTGGATCGGCGGGCTGGGCCTGTCGGGCGCGCCGCTCTTCGCCGGCTTCTTCTCCAAGGACGAGATCCTGGCCGCCGCGCTCGGCACCGAGCACCGCTGGATCTTCGCGCTGCTCATCGCCGGCGCCTTCATGACGGCGTTCTACACGTTCCGGCTGCTGTTCCTGACGTTCAGCGGCCCGCCCCGCATGGCCAAGGACGTCCTGCACCACGCCCACGAGTCGCCGTGGGTCATGACGGCGCCGCTGCTGGCGCTGGCGCTGCTGACCTTCGTCGCCGGCTTCGCGCTCGGGCTGCCCAGCGAGGAGAGCAACATCGCGCGGCTGCTGGCGCCGGTGTTCGCGCCCCACGAGGCCGGACACTCGATCGTCGTGGTCGCGCTCTCGGTCATCATCTTCACCGCCGGCCTGGCGCTGGCCTACTACATGTACAAGCTGACGGCGGTGCGGGCCGAGGCGATCGGCCAGCCACGCACGGCGCTGCAGGCGCTGCTGATCAACGCCTGGTACGTGGACTGGCTCTACGACCGGCTGATCGTGCAGCCCCTCTACGCGCTGTCGGTCGTGCTCGCCCGCGTGTTCGACCTCGGCGTCATCGACGGCATCGTCAACGGCGTGGCCGGCGGCGTGGCCGCCTGGGGCGCCGGGCTGCGCCGGCTGCAGAGCGGCTACGTCGTGAACTACGCCCTCACGATGCTGGCCGGGGCCGTGATCGTCATCGCCTTCCTCCTCGTGCGATGAGCGGCCTGCTGACGGCCGTCACGTTCCTGCCCGCCCTCGGCGCGCTGGCGCTCATCCTGGTGCCGCGCCGCCTGGGCGGCGCCCACCGGGCGGGCGGCCTGGTGGTGACGCTCCTGACGCTGGCGGTGTCGGTGCCGCTGTGGTTCGGGTTCGACGGCGACAGCGCCGACGTGCAGTTCGAGGAGGTCCACCGCTGGCTGCCGACGCTCGGCGTCAGCTACCACATCGGCATCGACGGCATCAGCCTGCTGCTGGTGCTCCTCACGACGTTCCTCACGCCCATCGCGCTGGCCTCCGCCTGGCGCGCCATCGAGGACCGGA
>DASSLH010000055.1:0-3396 GCA_035689625.1 Candidatus Methylomirabilota bacterium
TACTCGGCGCCCTTGGCCTTGGAGAGCGTCTCGTAGGGCGTGCCCTTATTGACCGAGACCGGTTTGCCCTTGAGATCGGCCCAGTCCTTGATCGGTTCCGACCCCTTCTTGATGCCGAACTGGTAGGCCGTCCACAGATAGCCCGCGGTGAACAGCATGTTCTCGGCGCGCTCGCGCGTCACCGTCGTCGGCGCCGCGATGAAGTCGTAGCGGCCCGACTGCATGCCCGGGATCAGGGTGGAGAAGCTCACCGCGTCGATCGTGATCTCGCGGTGCATCCGGCGGGCGACCTCGGTGAACAGATCGACCTGGAAGCCCTCGATGCCGCCGCCCAGCTTGGGCATCGCGTGCGGCGCGAAGGTGCCGTCCACGCCGGTCCGCAGCGGGGGAAGCTTGTCCTGGGCGAGTGCGGGCGCCGCGCCCAGCAGCGCGGCGAGGGCCATGGCAGCCACGCGACGAGACGTCATCATCGATCCTCCTGGCTCGAGTCGCTGCGTCGAAACCGGCCGATCGTGTCAGACCGCGCCGGACAAGTCAAACCCGGCGCTCCGTCGCGACGCCCGCGCCTCGCCCGTGGACGTGTTCTTCCTCGCGCTGCCGTGCGGCGTGAGCTTGATGTCCGGCATCCCGCCTGTCGCGCGGGGATCGTCGGTGAGCGGGCGCTACGGTGCCGGGCCGATCAGGTCGTCAAGCGCCCGAGCCAGCCGTCGACGAACGCCGCCAGGCCGGGCTCGCCGGCCTCTTCGAAGTCGTAGCGCGCGCGAACGATCGGCGTCTTCACCCCGAGCAGCCGCGCGAGATCCACGGGCGTGGCGGCGACGACGACGTCGGCGCCGGCGCGCTCGATCGTGGCCGAAAGCGCGTCCACCTGCGCCGCGCTGTAGCCGACCGCCGGCAGCACCGCGCCGATATGCGGATACTGCTCGTAGACGCACTGCACGGCGGCGACGGCGACCGGGCGCGGATCCACCACCGACGCGGCGCCGGCGGCCTTGGCGGCGACGAGGCCGGCGCCGTAGGCCATCGAGCCGTGCGTCAGCGTCGGCCCATCCTCGACGACGAGGACGCGCCGGCCGCGCACGGCCTCCGGATCGTCGAGGCGCACGCGCAGCGCCCCTCGCACGATCGGTGCCCGCGCGTTGACCGAGCGCACCGTGGCGCTGGCGCGCTCGGCGTCGGCGCCCGGCGCGTCGACCTTGTTGACGACGACCACGTCGGCCGTGCGGAGGACGGCCTCGCCCGGGTAGTAACCGCGCGCGTCGTCCGGCCGCAGCGCGTCGGCCACGACGACGTGCAGGTCGGGGCGCACGAACGGGAAGTCGTTGTTGCCGCCATCCCAAACGATGACATCGCGCTCGGCGGCGGCGCGCTCGACGATCGCGGCGTAGTCTACGCCGGCGAACACGACGTGGCCGGCGGCCAGGTGCGGCTCGTACTCCTCGCGCTCTTCGATCGTGCAGTCGGCGGCGTCGAGATCGGCGGTCGTCGCGAAGCGCTGCACGCGCTGCCGGGCGAGATCGCCGTAGGGCATCGGGTGCCGGATGACGGCCACTCGGCGGCCGGCCTCGCGCAGGCGGCGGGCGATCCAGCGCGCGATCGGCGACTTGCCGCAGCCGGTGCGCACCGCCGACACGGCCACCACCGGCACCGGAGCCTGGAGCATCGTGCGCTCCGGCCCCGGCAGCGCGAAGTCGGCGCCGGCCGCCAGCGCGCGGCAGGCCAGGCGCATCACGTGGCCATGAGTGACGTCGCTGTAGGCGAACGCGACCAGCGTCACGCGTTCACGCCGGCAAATCGCCTCCAGCGCCGCTTCCTCCTCGATCGGGATCCCGTCCGGGTAGCGCGGGCCGGCCAGCGCCGCCGGATAGCGGCGATGCGCGATGCCGGGGATCTGGGTGGCGGTGAAGGCGACGACGACGGCGCCGGGATCGTCGCGGTAGACGACGTTGAAGTCGTGGAAGTCGCGCCCGGCCGCGCCGAGGATGACGATGCGCTGCGGCGGAGGGGCCATGGGCGCGGGCGGCACCGGCTAGAGGCGCGGCAGCCGGGTGTTGCCGGCGCTCGGCGGCGTCGCGGCGCCGTCCGACGCGAGCCCGACCAGGACCTGCCGGCCGGCGGCGAGGTCACCGCCGGTCACCTCCGTGGACACGCCGTCCGTGATCCCGAGCGTGACGGCCACGGGCTGCGGCCGGCCGTCGTCCCCGAGGATCCACACGGTCCCGCTGGTGCGCTGCCGCTCGCGGGCGGTGCCGCTGCGCTCGGACGTCGGCGCCGGTGCATCGGGTGGCCGGAAGCGCAGCGCCGTGTTCGGGACCTTCAGCGCATCGCCGCGCTCGGCCGTCACGAACTTCACGTTGGCGGTCATGCCGGGCAGCAACTTGGCGGAGGGGTTGGCGACCGCGACGACGACGGTGTAGGTCACGACGTTTTGCGCGACCTGCGGGGCCTTGCGGATCTGCGAGATCTCGCCGGCGAACGTCTCGCCCGGGAAGGCGTCGACCGTGAACGTCACCGGCGTGGTCGGGCGGATGCGGCCGATGTCGGCCTCGTCCACGCTCGTCTCGACCTGCATCTTGGTGAGGTCGCGGGCGATCGTGAACAGCGTCGGCGCCTGCAACGTCGCCGCCACCGTCTGCCCCACGTCCACGGCGCGGTTGACGACCACGCCGTCCACGGGCGAGCGGATCGTCGTGTGGTCGAGGTTGATCTGGGCCTGGGCCAGCGCCGCCTCCTTCTGCTTGACCTGCTGACGGGCCGTGTCCAGCGCCGCCTCCTGCACGCTGCCCTGGGCGGTGGCGGCGTCGATCGCCTCGTCCAGCGCCCTGGCGTGGGCCACCGCGGAGTCGTGCTGGGCCAGCGCGGCGTCGTAGGCGGTCTGGGCGGTGTCGCGGTCGGCCTCGGCGATGAGCCCGCGGCCCAGCAGCTCGCTCTGGCGTCCGAGGGTGCGCCTGGCGTCGGCCACCGCGACCAGCGCCTTGGCCGTCTGCGCCCGCCCCTCGGCCGCAGCGGCCTCGGCATTGGCGATGTTGCTGCGCGCCTGCTGGACCTGCGCCTGCTGGTTGCGCACGGCCGACTGGGCCGCCTGCAGATCGGCGCTCGCCGAGCTGACGGCGGCCTGGAAGAGCGCCGGATCGATCTGAGCGATGACCTGGCCGGTCTTCACCGGCGTGTTGAAGTCGGCGGAGAGCTCCTTGATCGTCCCCGACACCTGGCTGCCGACCAGCACCATGATGACCGCGTTGAGATTGCCCGTGGAGGACACGACCGCCCTCAACGGGCCGCGCTCGAGCGCGGCGGTGCGGTACTGCGGCGCAGCGGGCGCGGCGAAGAACAGCCGGTAGCCGCCGGCGCCGGCGAGCGCGAGCAGCGCGGCGAGCGCGACGAACAGCCAGCGGC
>DASSLH010000056.1:0-11303 GCA_035689625.1 Candidatus Methylomirabilota bacterium
GACCCGTCCCCCGCCCCGACCGCCGGAGTCGGGCTACGCGGATGCGACGCCGGTGCGCACCTGGCACGCGACCCAGTGCCCGGGCGAGATCTCCTTGAGGACCTGCTCGTTCTGCGAGCACGACGGCACGCGCAGCGCGCAGCGCGTGTGGAAGCGGCACCCGGAGGGCGGGTTGATCGGGCTCGGCACGTCGCCCTCCAGGATGATCCGCTTGCGCTTCACCGTCGGGTCGGGGATCGGCACCGCCGAGAGCAGCGCCTCCGTGTAGGGATGGCGCGGGTTGGTGTACAGCTCCTTGGCCGGCGCGATCTCCACGATCTTGCCCAGGTACATCACCGCCACGCGCGTGGAGATGTGCTCGACGACCGAGAGGTCGTGGGCGATGAAGAGATAGGTGAGGCCGAACTGCGCCTGCAGCTGCTCGAGCAGGTTGATGATCTGGGCCTGGATGGACACGTCGAGCGCGGACACCGGCTCGTCGGCCACGATCAGCTTGGGACTGACGGCGAGCGCGCGCGCGATGCCAATGCGCTGCCGCTGGCCGCCGGAGAACTCGTGCGGATAGCGGCGGAGGTGATCGGCGTTGAGGCCGACCGTCTCCAGCAGCTGGACCACGCGCTCTTCGCGCTGGCGCCGGCCCCGGGCCAGCTTGTGGATCACCAGTGCCTCGCCGATGATCGAGCCGACCGTCATCCGCGGATTGAGCGACGCGTACGGGTCCTGGAAGATGATCTGCATCTCCTTGCGCAGGGCCCGCAGCGAGCGCTTGTCGAGCGACGTCACGTTCTTGCCCTGGAAGGTCACCTCGCCGGAGGTCGGCTCGATCAGTCGCAGGATCGAGCGGCCGGTGGTGGACTTGCCGCAGCCGGACTCGCCCACCAGGCCGAGCGTCTCGCCCGGCAGGATGTCGAACGACACGTCGTCGACGGCGTGCACCCGCGCGACCTCGCGCGAGAGCAGGCCGCCCCGGATGGGGAAGTACTTCTTGAGGTTGCGGACGCGCAGGAGCGGCTCGGCAGCCATGGCGGCCTCCTCAGTACAGGAAGCAGGCCACCTTGTGGCCCGGTCGGACTTCCTTGAGCGGCGGCGTGTTCTCGAAGTGCATCGGCTTGGCCAGCGCGCAGCGCGGCGCGAACCGGCAGCCCGGCTTCACCGGGCCCCGCAGCGTGGGCACCGTGCCGGGGATCGGCTCCAGCGTCTGCCGCTTGGTGGCGGCCAGGTCGATGCGCGGGATCGAGCGCAGCAGGCCCTGCGTGTAGGGGTGCAGCGGCTCCTTGAACAGCTCGCCCACCGGCGCCTCCTCGACGACCTGGGCGGCGTACATGACGACCACGCGCTGGGCGGTCTCGGCGATGACGCCCATGTCGTGGGTGATCAGCATGATGGCCATGTTCAGCTTGGCCTTGAGCTCGTTGAGCAGGTCGAGGATCTGCGCCTGGATCGTCACGTCGAGCGCGGTGGTCGGCTCGTCGGCGATCAGGAGGTTCGGGTTGCAGGACAGGGCCATCGCGATCATCACGCGCTGCCGCATGCCGCCCGAGAGCTGGTGAGGGTATTCCTTCACCCGCCGCTCGGCGTTGGGGATGTGCACGAGCTTGAGCATCTCGACGGTCTTGTCCATGGCGTCGCGGCGGCCCAGCCCCTCGTGGAGCCGGATGGCCTCGGCGATCTGCTCGCCGCAGGTGAAGACCGGGTTGAGCGAGGTCATCGGCTCCTGGAAGATCATCGAGATCTCCTTGCCCCGGATCTTGCGCATCTGGGCGGGGGAGAGGTCCAGGAGGTTCTTGCCGTTGTACGTGATCGAGCCCTCGACGATGCGGCCGGGCGGCTGGGGGATCAGGCGCATGATGCTGAGCGCCGTCACGCTCTTGCCGCAGCCCGACTCGCCGACCACGCCGAGCGTCTCGCCCTTGTTGATGTAGAGATCGACCCCGTCGACGGCGCGCACGACGCCCTCGTCGGTGAAGAAATGGGTCTTCAGCCCTCTGACGTCCAGGAGACGTTCGGCCATGGAGCCTCCTATCGACTCAGTTCCCGAAACGCGTCGATGGCGCGGCGGATGTCGTCGGCGTCCACGTCCTTGTGAGTGACGCAGCGGATCGCGGCCGGGCCCATCGCGTGGACCTTCACCTTGCGGGCGGCGCAGCCGGCCACCAGCGCCTCGGTCGCCTTCACCGAGGCCCCGCGGTCGCCGCGGCTCACGCGCACGATCACGATGTTCGTCTGCACGCTGTCGAGATCCACGTCCAGCCCCGGGATCGCGGCCAGCGCCTCGGCCAGCCTGCGGGCGTTGACGTGGTCCTCGGCCAGGCGGTCCACCATCCGCTCGAGCGCGACGACGCCGGCGGCGGCGATGATGCCGGCCTGGCGCATGCCGCCGCCGATCATCTTGCGCACGCGGCGGGCGCGCTGCACGAAGGCGGCCGAGCCGCACACCACCGAGCCGACCGGCGCCCCCAGGCCCTTGGACAGGCAGAACGTCACCGAGTCCACCGGCGCCGCGAACTCGCGCGGCTCGCGCTTGAGGGCGACGGCGGCGTTGAAGAGCCGGGCGCCGTCCATGTGCACCGCCACGCCGGCGGCGTGGGCGACCCCGGCGACGGCGGCGATCTCTTCCGGCGTGCAGCAGGTGCCGCCGTGGCGGTTGTGCGTGTTCTCCAGGCAGACGAGCGCGGTCACCGGGATGTGGATGTTGGCCGGCCGGATGGCCTCCTGCACCTGCGCGGGCGTGAGGAAGCCGCGCTCGGTCTGCACCGGGCGCATCTGGGCGTTGGCCACGACCGTGCCGCCGGCGACCTCGTAGTTGTAGATGTGCGAGTCGAGGTCGAGGATCACTTCCTGGCCGCTCTGCACCTGGGCGACGACGGAGACGAGGTTGCCCATCGTGCCCGAGGTGACGAGCAGCCCGGCCTCCTTGCCCAGCCGGGCGGCGGCCATCGCCTCCAGGCGCTGCACGGTCGGGTCCTCGCCCCAGACGTCGTCGCCGACCTCCGCACGCGCCATGGCCTCGCGCATCTCGGGGGTGGGCAGCGTCAGCGTGTCGGAGCGGAGGTCGACGAAGTCGTGCACGATGGCTCTCCTACCGTTGCTCTCGCAACCGCTGGATGGCGCGCTTGCCCCAGTCGGTGTAGCTGTAATCGGCGGCGACCTGGCGCAGCAGCTCGGTGGCCTCGCGCTTCTTGCCCTCGGCCAGGTTCACCTCCGCCAGCGTGTACATCGCCTCCGGGATCACGAGCGTGCGCGGGTATTCCTTGATCACGAACTCCAGCCGCTGGCGGGCCGCGCTCGGGTTGCCCTGGTTGAAATAGTACCCGGCCACCCACACTTCCTTCTGGGCCAGCTTGCCGCGGCAGATGTCGATCTTCGCCAGCGCGTCGGTGGCGTACCGGCTGTCAGGGTACTCCTTGACGAGCTTCTTGAACTGCTCGAGCGCCTTGGCCGTGAGGCCCTGGTCTTGCTCGATCGGCTTGAGCTGATCGTAGTACGCCAGCGCCAGCCGGTACTGGACGAGGTCGGCGATCTCGTGGCGCGGATAGAACGACAGGAAGGTCTCGAACTCCTTGATGGCCTTGTCGAACTCCGCCTCGCGATAGAAGGCCTCGCCGATCAGGAAGCGCGCGCGCGGCGCCCACGAGGAGTTGGGATGGCGCTCGACGATCTTGCGGAAGGACTCGCGCGCCTCCAGGTAGCGGCGGTTGCCGAGATCTTTCTCGCCCTGCGCGTACAGCTCGTCGGGCGGCAGGATCGGCGTGGGCGCCGGCTTGAGGAACGAGCAGCCCGCCGCCGCCAGCAGCAGGCCTGCGAGGAAGAGTCGCGTCAGGACGACGTGAGGCGTCCGCATTGAAAAGTGGCCCATACATATAGCATAGAAAAGCAAGGCGAATCCGGCGAGTTTTCCGCCGAAAAACGCCCGCGCGCCCCGCCGGCTGGCGAGGGTACAATCCGGCGAGTCGCGCGGGGGGCGGCGAGCGAGGACATGAGCGACGAGCACAGCCAGGCGCTGCGCAGCGTCATCCGCGAGAAGATCGCCGCCCACCGCCTGTTGCCGGAGCCGCCCCGCAGCGTGCTGACCCGCGCCGGCCGCTGGCAGCCGTGCGACGGCTGCGGCGCGCCGATCACGCCCGAGGAGCGCGAGAGCGAGGCCGAGATGGCCAGCGGCCAGGCGCTGCGCCTGCACGCCGCCTGCTTCGTGATCTGGCAGGACGAGGCCGCCCGCCACGTCGCCGCGCTGATCCGCGCCAAGGTGGTCGACGGCACGTTGCCGGTTCCCGCCGCGCCGCCCGGCAAGCTCTGGGTCGGCAACGGCAGCGGGCTGCCGTGCGACGGCTGCGGCCAGCCCATCACGGTGGCGCAGATCGAGTACGAGCCGGACCTGCCGGGCCACTCGCCCGCGCTGCGCTTTCACCAGAAGTGCCTCGAGCTGTGGCAGCAGCAACGCACCGAGTACCGGGGCATGGGCGGCGCCAGCGACGTCGCCTCCATCGTCCACGTCCGCGACGACTGGGCGCAGCCGGCCCCGTCGAGGTAGGAGCGTCTCCATGCTGCCGAAGATGATCCGGGTCCGTCAGACCTTCGCGCGCCCCCGGGTGACCGACATCCCGCGCACCGTGGCCGAGCGGCTGCAGGCGGCCGGCCTGCCGGTCAAGCGCGGCGACGTCGTCGCCGTCGGCGCCGGCAGCCGCGGCATCGCCAACATCGACACGATCGTCGGCGCCGCCGTGCGCTGGCTCCTGGAGTGCGGCGCGCGGCCGTTCGTCTTCCCGGCGATGGGCAGCCACGGCGGCGGCACGCCCGAGGGCCAGCTCTCGGTGCTCGCGCACTACGGCATCACCGAGGCGACGATGGGCTGCCCGGTGCGCGCCACGATGGAGGTCACCCAGGTGGGCGAGGCGCTGGGGCTGCCGGTCTGGCTCGATCGCTTCGCCGCCGAGGCCGACTGGATCGGCCTGGTCAACCGCATCAAGCCGCACACGGACTTCAAGGGCTCGATCGAGTCCGGCCTGTTCAAGATGATGACGATCGGGCTCGGCAAGTACAAGGGAGCCATCCAGTACCACCGCGCCAACATCCAGCTTGGTTATGAAACCGTGATCACCGGCGTCGGGCGCGAGATGCTGGCCAGGGCCCGCATCGGCTTCGGCCTCGGCATCGTCGAGAACGGGTACGACGAGACCGCGCACATCGAGGCCTTCAGCGCCGGCGAGCTGGAAGCCGGCGAGCGTCGTCTCCTCAAGAGCGCGCGGGAATGGATGGCGCGGCTGCCCTTCTCGCCGATCGACGTGCTGATCGTCGAGCAGATCGGCAAGAACATCTCCGGCTCCGGCATGGACACCAACGTGATCGGCCGGCCGTCGAATCCGCACGAGCCGTTCCCGGCCGATCCCAAAATCCTGTGGATCGCCGCCCTCGACCTCACCGAGGAGAGCTACGGCAACGCGGTCGGCATCGGCAACGCCGACTTCACCACGCGCCGGCTGGTGGAGAAGATCGACATGAAGCCGACGCTGATCAACGCCATCACCGCCTGCGCCCCCGGCGGGGCCAAGGTCCCGGCGACGTACGAGACCGACCGGGAGGCGATCGAGACGGCGCTGTCGTGCATCGGCCTCACGCCGCCCGAGCGGGCGCGCGTGATCCGCATCAGGAGCACGCTGATGCTCGGCGAGATCGAGGTCTCCGAGGCGTACCAGGCCGAGGTAGACAGGCGGAGCGACCTGACAGCCCTGGGCGAGGCGGCGCTGTCTTTCGACGCGCGCGGGCGGCTGTCCCCCCTCTGACGGCAGGCGCCGGCGACGTGATAGCGTAAGGCGCGTGAAGGCGCTGCGCTATCCGGCCTGGGACGTCCTCGAGATGGGCACGGTGGACGAGCCGATGCCCGCGGCCGGTGAAGCCGTGCTGCAGGTGGCCGCCGTCGGCATCTGCGGCTCCGAGGTCGAGGCCGTCGCCCACCGCAGCCCGCGCCGCACGCCGCCGCTCGTCATGGGCCACGAGTTCTGCGGCGAGATCGTGGCGCTCGCCCCCGACGTCACCGAGTTCAAGGTCGGCGATCGCGTCGTCGCCAGCTCGCTCATCCCCTGCGGCCGCTGCGCCGCCTGCCGCCGCGGCGCCATCCATCTCTGTCCCGAGCGCGCGATCTTCGGCATGAACCGTCCCGGCGCCTTCGCCGAGCGCGTGGCGGCGCCGGCGCGGGTGCTGCTGCCGCTGCCCGAGCGCGTCTCGCCGCTGCAGGGCGCGCTGGTGGAGCCGCTCGCCAACGGCGTGCACGTCTGGTCGCGGCTGCAGCAGCGCTTTCCCGAGACGGTCGTGGTCGTCGGCTGCGGCGCCATCGGGTTGCTGGCGCTGCAGGTCGCGCGCGCCGGCGGCGCGCTGCGGCTCGTCGCCGTGGACACCAGCGACGCGCGCCTGCAGATGGCCCAGGCGATCGGGGCCGAGCCGCTGTTCAATCCCTCGCGCGACGCCGTCGTCAACGAGATCCGCGCGTTCACGCGCGGCCGCGGCGCCGACGTCGCCATCGACGCCGTCGGCGCCTCCGTCACGCGGCGGCTGGCGGTGGACGCCGTGCGGCCGGGCGGCGAGGTGGTGTGGATCGGCACGCACGGCGACGCCACCGAGCTCAGCGGTCGCGATGTCGTGCTGGGCGAGCGCACGATCTTCGGCTCCTACGCCGTGACCGAGTCGGACCTGGGCACCGCCATCGCGCTGCTCGCCCACGGCCGCATCGAGATCGAGCCGTGGGTCCGGCCCTTCCCGCTCGAGGAGGGCGCGCGGGTGTTCCGCTCGCTGCTCACGGCGCCGCCGGCGGACTTCGCCAAGGCGGTGCTGCTGCCGTGATGAGCCGCCGGGCGATCGCGGGGCTGGCCGGCCTGGTCGCCGTTGGCATTCTCGGCTGGGGCGGCTGGGCCTGGTACAAGTCCTCCACCGAGGTGTCCACCGACGACGCCTACGTCGAGGGCACGATCTCGCCGGTCAGCGCCAAGGTCGCCGGCCACGTCGTCGAGCTGCGCGTGACCGACAACCAGGCGGTGAAGGCCGCCTCCGTCCTGCTGCGCGTGGACCCGCGCGATTACGAAGCCCGCCGCGACCAGGCCCGCGCCGCGGTGGCGGTGGCCGAGGCCAACGTGCGGGCCGCACGGGCCGAGCTGCCGCTGGCCGTCGAGACCACGCGCTCGCAGGTGGACGAGGTGAGGGCGGCGCTGGAGGGCACGCGGGTGGCGGTGCGCTCCAGCGAGTCGGCGGTGGACGAGGCGCGGGCGCGGCTGGAGTCCAAGCGCGCGGCTGCCGCGGCCAGCCGCGCCGACGTCGCCGCCGCCGAGAGCGCGCAGCGCAAGGCCGTGCGCGACCTCGATCGCATGCAGCAGCTGATGAAGAACGACTACGTCTCGCGTCGCGAGTACGACGACGCGCTGGCCGCCCGCGAGACTGCCGATGCTGCGCTGGAGGCCGCCCGCCGGCGGCAGGTCGCGATCGAGAAGGAAGTGCAGCAGACCGAGGCCGAGGTCGCCTCCCGCCAGCTCGGCATCGAGCAGGCCCGCCAGCGCGTGGCCGAGGTGCGCGGCACGCTGGCCAAGGCCGAGAGCCAGCAGCAGACGGTCTCGGTCAAGACCGCCGAGCTGGCGCGCGCCGAAGCGCTGCTGCGCGCGGCCCAGGCCGACCTGGCCGCCGCCGAGCTGAACGTCGAGTACACGGTCGTGCGGGCGCCGATCGACGGCGTGGTTTCCAGGCGCACGGTCGAGGTCGGCCAGGTCGTGCAGCCCGGCCAGCCGCTGCTGGCGCTGGTGCCGCTGCACGAGGTGTGGATCATCGCCAACTTCAAGGAGACGCAGCTCACGCGCATCCGGCCCGGCCAGCGCGCCGACGTGTGGATCGACACGTTCCCCGGCGTCACGTTCCGCGGCACCGTCAACTCGCTCAGCGCCGGCACCGGCTCGCGCTTCTCGCTGCTGCCGCCCGAGAACGCCACCGGCAACTGGGTCAAGGTCGTGCAGCGCGTCCCCGTCAAGATCGTGCTGCAGGGGGTGCCCGGCGCCGGCACGCAGCCGCTGCGGGCCGGGCTGTCCGCGATCGTCACGGTCCACCTCAAGTGACCGCGCCGCGCGCCCGCGCCGCCGTCGCCGGCCCGGCGGCCGACGAGGGCGAGCTCACCCCCAGCCGCAAGTGGCTGGTGACCTTCTCGGTCATGGTCGTGGCGATCATGCAGGTGCTGGACACCAGCGTGACCAACGTGGCGCTGCCGCACATGCAGGGCTCGCTCTCGGCCAGCGTCGAGGAGGTCGCGTGGGTCATCACCTCGTACCTGGCGGCCAACGCCGTGATCATCCCGGCCACCGGCTGGCTCACGGCCTACTTCGGGCGCCGGCGGTTCTTCCTCGTCTGCACCGTGCTCTTCACCGTGTCGTCGTTCCTGTCCGGCATCGCGCCCAATCTGCAGACGCTGGTCCTCATGCGCGTGCTCCAGGGGCTGGGCGGGGGGCCGGTGATCCCGATGTCGCAGGCGATCCTGTGGGAGATCTTCCCGCTCCACCAGCGCGGCCTGGCGATGGCGATGTGGGGCGTGGGCATCATGATGGGGCCGATCTTCGGGCCCACCGTGGGCGGCTGGATCGCCGACAACTGGTCGTGGCGCTGGATCTTCTACATCAACCTGCCGATCGGCGTGCTCGGCTTCCTGCTCATCAGCGCGTACCTCATCGACTCCACCCACCTGCGCAAGCCCGGCCGCATCGACGTCCCCGGCCTGGTGTTGATGGTGATCGGCTTCGGCTCGCTGCAGCTCACGCTCGACTGGGGCGAGCGCGAGGACTGGCTCGACTCGCGCCTCATCGTCACGCTCGGCCTGCTCGCCGCCTTCGCGCTCGTCGCGTTCGTCTGGCGCGAGCTGACCACGGCCGATCCGATCATGGACTTCACCGTCTTCACCAACCGCAACTTCGCGCTCGGCACCACGTTCATCGCCTCGGCCGTCTTCAGCTTCTACGCCAGCATGCTGCTGCTGGCGCTCTACACGCAGAAGCTGCTCGGCTACGACGCCTGGGCCTCGGGCGCGGTGCTGGCGCCGGGCGGGGTGGGCAACCTGATCTCGCTGATGATCGCCGGCCGGCTGGTCACCCGCATGGACCAGCGGCTGCTGCTCGGCAGCGGCTGCCTGCTCAACGGGGTGGCGCTCTACTGGATGTCGCACCTCACGCTGGACATCGACTACTGGAGCCTCGTCTGGCCGCGCTTCGTGCAGGGGCTCGGCATGGGCTTCCTGTTCCTGCCGCTGACGACGCTGTCCATCTCCAGCATCCGCAAGGACAAGCTGCCGAACGCGACGGCGGCCTTCAACCTCATCCGCAACATGGGCGGCAGCATCGGCGTGGCGATGGCCACGACGCTGCTCGTGCGCCGCTCGCAGTACCACCAGGCGACGCTGGTCGGTCACGTGGACGTCTGGGATGCCGCCACCGCCGCCAAGCTGGCGCGCTGGGCCGGCGTCTTCGCCTCCGGCGGCGACGACGCCTTCACCGCCAAGTCGCGCGCGGTGACGATGGTCTACCGCGACACCGTCGCCCAGGCCCAGCTGCTCGCGTACGTGGACGAGTTCCGGCTGCTCGCCGCGATCTTCTTCGGCCTGCTGCTGCTGATCCCGTTCATGCGCCGCATCCACATCGAGCGGCCCGCGAACAAGGCCGAGCGCATCGAGGGCCTGCGCGAGCCCGGCGGCGAGGCGCCGCCCGGCCTGGCCGCCGTCGAGTAGGGAATCGGGCCGTCAGTAGCCTTTTTGCTTGTCGATGAGCGCGAGCAGGGGGCGGCCGTCGCGCAGGCGCTGCAGGTTCTCGATGAAGGTGGCGATGACGCGGCCGGCGCGGCGCGGCGAGCCTCCGGCCGTGTGCGGGGTGACGACGGCGCGCGCGTGCGTCCACAGCCCGTGGCCGGCCGGCAGCGGCTCGGGGTCGGTGACGTCGAGGCCGGCGCCGCCGATGAGGCCCTCGTCGAGCGCGGCGAGCAGGTCGTCGCCGTAGACGATGGCGCCGCGGGTGACGTTGATCAGCAGCGCGTGGCGGCGCATGCGCCGGAAGAGGTCGCGCGTGAAGAGGTGGCGCGTGGCCTTGGTCAGCGGCAGGCAGACGACGACCACGTCCGACTCGCCGAGCAGATCGTGCAGCCGCTCGGCCTTCCACAGCGTGACGCCGGTCATGCCGGGCACGTCCTCGATGTCCACCGCCAGCACGCGCATGCCGAAGCCGAGCGCGCGCTGCGCCACCGCCCGGCCGGTGCCGCCGAAGCCCACGATGCCGAGCGCGCGCTCGGCCAGCTCCCACTGCTCCTTGCGAATCGGCTCGCGCAGGCTGTAGTCGGGGCGGCGCAGCGCGGTGTGGAGGCCCCGCGTGAGCGCCAGCAGCAGCGCGAACGCGTGCTCGGCCAGGTGGATACCGACCTCGCCCTTCTCGCTGGCCAGGATGACGTCGCTGGCGACCAGCTCGGGCGTGAGGATCGCGTCCACGCCGGCGCCGATCGAGTGGTAGTAGCGCAGCCGCGTGCCGGCCAGGAACACCTCGTTCGGCACCCGGCCGAACAGCGCTTCGGCGTCCACGATCTCCTTGCGCTGGGTCGCGACGTCGCGCGCGTCCACCAGCGCGGAGCCGGGCCCGGCGGCGGCCAGGATCTTCGCGCGGTCGTGGGCGGGGATCTCGGGGCAGATCATGTTCGGCGTATAGACGATTTTCACCGGAGCCTCTCCATGACGATCGTGTCGACCCAGCGGCCGTCGAGCCGGCCCTGCTCCTTGTAGACCCCCACGGTGCGGAAGCCGAGGCGCTGGTAGAGCGCCATGCCGGCCGTGTTGAACGAAAACGCCGAGAGCACGAGCTTGTGGAAGTCGTGCTGGCGGCCCAGCTCGATCAGCCGCGCGAGCGGCGCGCGCCCGACGCCCTTGCCGCGCCAGCCGCGCTCGACGTAGACCGAGAGATCGGCGACGTCACGGTAGGCCGCGCGCGCGTTGAACACGTTGAGCGAGCCCCAGCCGAGGACGCGGCTGTCGCGCTCGGCCACGATCACGGGGTGGCGCGGGCTTCGGCCGGCGAGCCACTGCCGGCGCTCGTCCGGCGTGCGCAGCCCGGTCTCCAGCGTGGCCAGGCGGTCGGCGATGCCCTGGGTGTAGATCTCGCAGATGGCGGCGGCGGCGGCCGCCGTCGCCGGGCACACACGATGATCGGCCATCGCGCTCAGCCCAGCTCGCGGGCGTCCAGCCGCCCGTCCTTGTGCAGCCGCGCGAACTCGTCGAGCGTGCGGCGCACGCCGTCCACCAGCGCCGTGGCCGGCGC
>DASSLH010000057.1:0-4137 GCA_035689625.1 Candidatus Methylomirabilota bacterium
GGCACGTCGTTCCCCTACATCGAGTTCTATCCCAAGCCGGGCCAGGCCCGCGGCGTGCAGATCGAGCTCGACCCGATGCGGGTTGGCCTGCGCTATCCGGTGGAGGTCGGGCTCGTCGGCGACAGCCGCCGCACGCTGGAGGCGCTGCTGCCGCTGCTGCGGCCGAAGAGCGAGCGCGGTTTCCTGGCCAAGGCCCAGCGCGGGATGCGCGAGTGGAACGAGCTGATGCTCGAGCGCGCGACGCGCCGGGACCGGCCGATGAAGCCGCAGGTCATCGCGCACGAGGTCGGTCAACGGCTGGCCGCCGACGCGATCACCACCTGCGACAGCGGGACGATCGCGACGTGGTGGGCGCGCCACATCCCGGCCCGCCGCGGGCAGATGCACTCGCTGTCCGGCAACCTCGCCACGATGGCCAACGGCTTTCCGTACGCCATCGCCGCCCAGGTGGCCCACCCGGGCCGCCAGGTGGTGGCGTTCGTCGGCGACGGCGGCTTCTCGATGCTGATGGCCGAGTTTGCGACCTGCGTGAAGTACCAGCTGCCGGTGAAGGTCTTCATCGTCAAGAACAACACGCTGGGCCAGATCAAGTGGGAGCAGATGGTCTTCCTCGGCAATCCCGAGTACGGCTGCGAGCTGCAGCCCATCGACTTCGCGGCCTTCGCGCGCGCCTGCGGCGGCCAGGGCTTCACGATCGAGGATCCCGGCCAGTGCGGCGCGATCGTCGAGCAGGCGCTGGCCACGCCGGGGCCGGTGCTCGTCGAGGCCGTCGTGGATCCGTTCGAGCCGCCGCTGCCGGCGAAGATCAGCCTCGATCAGGCCAGGAAGTTCGCGACCTCGCTGCTCCGGGGCGAGCCCAACCGCGACAAGATCGCGCTCACAGTCCTCGGTGACCGCGTGAGGGAGCTGGTGTAAGACGCTGGAGGCCATCGTTCGACGGCTGAGCGTCACCGCCTACATGATCCCGACCGATGCGCCGGAGTCGGACGGGACGCTGGCGTGGGACCGCACCACGCTGGTCGTCGTCGAGGCCGTCGCCGGCGGCCGCACCGGGCTCGGCTACACCTACGCCGATCTCGCCACCGCCTCGCTCGCGCGCGACACGCTGGCGCCGCGCGTGCTCGGGCTGGACGCCTTCGACGTGCCCGGCGCGTGGTGGACCATGGCGCGCGCGGTCCGCAACCTCGGCCGCCGGGGCATCGCCACCATGGCCATCGCCGCCGTGGACGCGGCGCTGTGGGACCTCAAGGCGCGGCTGCTCGACCTGCCGCTGGCGACGCTGCTGGGCCGCGTCCGCCCGCGGGTGGACGTCTACGGCAGCGGGGGGTTCACCTCGTACTCCCAGGAACGCCTGCAGCAGCAGCTGGGCGGCTGGGCCGAGTCCGGCATCCGCCGCGTGAAGATGAAGGTCGGGCGCCATCCGGCCGACGATCCCGCCCGCGTGCGCGCCGCCCGCGAGGCGATCGGCCCCCGGACCGAGCTGTTCGTGGACGCCAACGGCGCCTGCTCGCGCCAGCAGGCGCTGGCGCTGGCCGAGCGCTTCGCCGCCGAGGGGGTGACCTGGTTCGAGGAGCCCGTGTCCTCCGACGATCTCGACGGCCTGCGCCTGCTGCGTGATCGCGCGCCGGCCGGCATGGACATCGCCGCCGGCGAGTACGGCTACGACGAGTCGTACTTCCGCCGCATGCTCGACGCCGGCGCGGTGGACGTGCTGCAGGCCGACGCCACGCGCTGCGGTGGCATCACCGGCTTCCTGCGCGTCGCCGCGCTCTGCGTTGCCCGCAGCCTGCCGCTGTCGGCGCACTGCGCGCCCACGCTGCACCTTCCGCTGGGGCTGGCGCTGGAGCCGGTGCGTCACCTCGAGTACTTCCACGACCACGTGCGGATCGAGCGCATGCTCTTCGACGGCGCCCCGGCGCCGGTGGAGGGCATGCTCGCCGCCGACCTGTCACGCCCCGGGCTCGGGATCGAGCTCAAGCGCTCCGACGCGGCCCGCTGGGCCGCCTGAGGTTGTCTCGTGCCTTCCACGCTGGCCGCCGATCTCCGCGGCGCCGTGCGCGGCGAGGTCCGCTTCGACGCGGGCAGCCGCGCGCTCTACGCCACCGATGCCTCCAACTACCGCCAGGTTCCCCTCGGGGTCGTCGTGCCTCGCGACGTCGCCGATGTCGTCGCCACCGTCGCCACCGCGCGCCGCCACGGCGCGCCCGTGCTGCCGCGCGGAGGCGGCACCAGCCTGGCGGGGCAGTGCTGCAACGTCGCCGTCGTGCTCGACTTCTCCAAGCGCATGCACCGGCTGCTCGAGCTCGACGTGGCCGGCCGCCGCGCGCGCGTGGAGCCCGGCATCGTGCTGGACGCGCTGCGCGAGGCCGCGGCGCCGCACGGGCTCACGTTCGGTCCCGACCCGTCGACGCACAGTCACTGCACGCTGGGCGGGATGCTCGGCAACAACTCCTGCGGCGTGCACTCGGTGATGACCGAGTTCTACGGCCCCGGCGCCCGCACCTCGGACAACCTCGAGGCGCTGGAGGTGCTGACCTACGACGGTCTGCGGCTGCGCGTGGGCGCGACGAGCGACGCCGAGCACGAGCGCATCGTGGCCGGCGGCGGCCGCCCCGCGGAGATCTACCGGCGGCTGCGCGCGCTGCGCGACCGCCACGCCGACGCGATCCGGCGGCGCTTTCCGACGATCCCGCGCCGCGTGTCCGGCTACGACCTCACCGCGCTGCTGCCCGAGCACGGCTTCAACGTGGCGCGCGCGCTGGCCGGCAGCGAGGGCACGTGCGTGACGATCTTGGAGGCGACGCTGACGCTGGTGCCGACGCCGGCCGCACGCTCGCTGCTGGTGCTCGGCTACCCGAGCGTGTACGAGGCCGGCGATCACGTCCCCGAGATCCGCCGTCATCGGCCGATCGGGCTGGAGGGCATGGACGATCGCCTGGTGGACGACATGATCCGCAAGCGCCTGCACCCGCAGGACGTCAAGCTGCTGCCCGACGGCCGCGGCTGGCTCCTGGTGGAATTCGGCGGCGACTCCAAGGCCGACGCCGACGAGCGCGCGCGGGCGCTGATGGCCGAGCTCGCGCGCGCGCCGGCGCCACCGACGATGAAGCTCTTCGACGATCCCACGCAGGAGCACGTCATCTGGACGGTGCGGGAGTCGGGGCTGGGCGCGACGGCGCGGGTGCCGGGCGCCAAGGACACCTGGGAGGGCTGGGAGGACTCGTCGGTCGCGCCCGAGCGGCTCGGCGACTACCTGCGCGGGCTGCGCGCGCTGTTCGAGCGCTACGGCTACGCCTGCGCGCTCTACGGCCACTTCGGCCAGGGCTGCGTGCACACGCGCATCGACTTCGACCTGGTGACCGCGGAGGGCATCCGGCGCTTCCGCGCGTTCCTGGACGACGCGGCCGACCTCGTGCTGCGGCACGGCGGCTCGCTGTCCGGTGAGCATGGTGACGGCCAGTCGCGCGCCGAGCTGCTCGGCCAGATGTACGGACCCGAGCTGGTGGGAGCCTTCCGCGAGTTCAAGGCGATCTGGGATCCCGAGGGCCGGATGAACCCCGGCAAGATCGTCGATCCCTACCGGATCACCGAGAACCTGCGCCTGGGCACGACGTACGCGCCGCCGCAGTGGCCGACGCACTTCACGTTCGCCGACGACGACGGCGCGTTCTCGCGGGCCACGCTGCGCTGCGTGGGGGTGGGCGAGTGCCGGCGCGAGCACGGCGGCGTCATGTGCCCCAGCTACATGGTCACGCGCGAGGAGAAGCACTCCACGCGCGGGCGCGCGCGGCTGCTGTGGGAGATGCTGCAGGGCGACGTCGTCCGCGGCGGCTGGCGTGATCGCCACGTGCGCGAGGCGCTCGACCTCTGCCTGGCCTGCAAGGGCTGCAAGAGCGACTGCCCGATGAACGTGGACATGGCCACCTACAAGGCGGAGTTCCTCTCGCACTACTACGCCGGCCGCCTGCGCCCGCCCGCGGCCTACGCGATGGGGCTCATCCACTGGTGGGCGCGCCTCGCCTCGCTCATGCCGCGCGCGGCGAACCTGCTCACCCATGCGCCGCTCGTCGACCGCGTCGCGAAGCTCTGCGCTGACGTGCACCCGCAGCGGACGATCCCGTCGTTCGCGCCGCGAAC
>DASSLH010000058.1:0-2104 GCA_035689625.1 Candidatus Methylomirabilota bacterium
GGTGGCGGTGGTCGAGGCCGCCGTGGCGGAGCGGTTGTTGCCGGTGCGCGAGCGGTGTCCCTGGCTGCGTGCGTTGCTCGTCACCGGTGGCCGGGTGCCGGGCGCGCTCGACTTCGAGGAGGCGGTGGCCCGGGCCAAGCCCGTGGAGGAGGCGGCCGCGACGTCGCGCGAGGACGTCGTCTACTGGGGGTACACGTCGGGCTCCACGGGCCGGCCGAAGGCCGCCGTGCACCCGCACAAGGATCTCCTGGCCGCCGCCGATCTCGTCGGCGTCGGCGTGTTCGGCCTGGGCCCCGATGACGTGATCTTCTCGGCGTCCAAGCTCTACTTCGCCTTCGGCCTCGGCAACTCGCTGTACTTCCCCGCGCGCGTGGGCGCCGCCGCCGTGCTGGTGCCCGAGCGCGTGACGCCGGAGCTGGCCTTCGAGGTCATCAGCGGCGAGCGGCCGAGCGTGTTCCTCACGGTGCCGACGCTGTACGCGCGCATGCTGGAGGTGCCGGACGCCGAGCGCCGCTTCGACCTCTCCTCGCTGCGCTTCGGCGTGTCCTCGGGCGAGGCGCTGCCGCCGCCGGTCTTCGACGCGTGGGCCGACCGCTTCGGCCTGGAGCTGGTCGAGGTCGTCGGCTCCACCGAGGCGCTGCACGATTTCATCGCCAACCGGCCGGGCCAGGCGCGCCGCGGCTGCGCCGGCCGCGTCGTGCCCGGCTACGAGGCGCGGCTGGTGGACGACGACGGCGCGCCGGTGCCGGTCGGCACCGTCGGCCACCTGCTGGTGAAGGGCGAGACGACGGCGCCGTACTACTGGAAGCGGCTGGAGCGCACGCGGCAGACCATGCTGGGCGCCTGGCTGCGCACCGGCGACATGTTCCGGCAGGACGCCGAGGGCTGGTTCTACTTCGAGGGCCGCTCCGACGACATGCTGCGCGTCGGCGCCCAGTGGGTGTCGCCGGCCGAGGTCGAGGCGCTGCTGGCCGCGCACCCTGCGGTGCTGGAGGCCGGCGTGGTCGGCGAGCCGGACGCCCGCGGGCTCACGCAGCCGTGCGCCTTCGTCGTGCTCAAGGCCGGCCACGCGCCCTCGCCGGCGCTGGCCGAGGCGCTTCGCGAGTTCGTGCGCGGCCGCGCGGCCGGCTTCAAGGCGCCCGCCCTCGTGGAGTTCGTCGCCGACCTGCCGAAGACCGCCACCGGCAAGATCCAGCGCTTCCGGCTGCGCCGCCGCCGATGAAGGTCCTCATCGAGAACGTGAGCAAGACGTACGTCGATCGCCGGGGCCAGCGGGTGGACGCGCTGGACGGCGTCGGCTTCACGGTCGAGGCCGAGGAGCTGGTCGCCGTCGTCGGCCCGTCCGGCTGCGGCAAGTCCACGCTGCTCAACATGCTGGCCGGCCTGCTCCGGCCCGACGCCGGGAGCGTGACGTTCGAGGGCACGCTGCCGGCCGGCCGGCCGCCGACGGCGATGGTGTTCCAGGAGTTCGCGCTGTTCCCGTGGCGCACCGTGCAGGCCAACGTCGAGTTCGGCCTCGAGGAGGCCCGCGTGCCCGCCGCCGAGCGCCGCGCGCTCGCCCGGCGCTTGATCGAGTCCACCGGGCTGGCCGGCTTCGAGAAGAAGTACCCGCACCAGCTCTCGGGCGGGATGCGCCAGCGCGTGGGCATCGCGCGCGCGCTGGCCGTGGATCCCGCCGTGCTGCTGATGGACGAGCCCTTCTCGGCGCTCGACGCCCAGACGCGCCAGCTCATGCAGGAGGAGCTGCTGGCGCTCTGGGAGCGCACGCGCAAGACGATCCTCTACGTCACCCACAACATCCACGAGGCGGTGTGGATGGCCGATCGCGTCGTCGTGCTCTCGCGCCGGCCGGGCCGCGTGCTCGACATCGTGCCGGTCGAGCTCAAGCGCCCGCGCACGGAGGCGATGCTGGGCGAGCCGACGTTCGTGCACGCGGTGGAACGGATCTGGGCCCTCATCAAGTCGCAGGCGCAGGACGCGCTGCGCGAGGGCGCGGCGTGAGCCGGCTGCCGGTGCCGGACCGCACGCGCGTGCTGACGCGGCGCGAGCACCCGCTCACGCGGGGGCTGGCGCTGCTGCTGCTGCTGCTGGGCTGGGAGGCGCT
>DASSLH010000059.1:0-5259 GCA_035689625.1 Candidatus Methylomirabilota bacterium
CCGGCTCGCCGCTGCCGCCCGGCGCGACGGTGATCCACGTCGAGGCGGCGCCCGAGCGCCTCGCGCCCAACTGGCCGGTGACGATCGGCCTCGTGGGCGACGCGCGCGCGGCGCTGTCCGCGCTGGCCACGGAGGTCGAGCGCGGCGCCACGGCCGCCGTGCGCGCCGCCGCCGCCAGGCGCAACGACGCGCTCCGCGCCCTCAAGGCCCAGGACGCCGAGGCGCAGCGCGCCCGCGCCGCGAAGCGCTGGGACCGCTCGCCGATCGCCGTGCCCCGCGCGATGGCCGAGATCGCGGCCGCGCTGCCGGCCGACGCGATCGTCGTGGACGAGGCCATCACCGCCAGCCTCGATCTGGCGCGGACGGTGCCGTTCGAGCGCGTGGGCGATTACGTCGGCGCGCGGGGTGGCGGCATCGGCCAGGCGCTGCCGGGCGCGCTCGGCGTGAAGCTCGCGCATCCCGACCGTCCGGTGCTCGCGGTGTCCGGCGACGGCTCGGCGATGTACAGCATCCAGGCGCTGTGGACGGCGGCGCATCACGACCTCGCCGTCGTCTTCCTGATCCTCGACAACCGCGAGTACCGGATCCTCAAGCACAACATGGACACGTACCGGCAGCGCTTCGGCGCCAAGCCCGAGCGCGGCTACCCGCACATGGACCTCGGGCCGCCCGACCTCGGCTTCGTGGACCTCGCGCGCGGCATGGGCGTGGACGGTACGCGCGTGACGCACCCGGAGGAGCTGCGGCCGGCGATCGAGAAGGCGCTGGGCGCGCGTCGGCCCTACCTGCTGGACGTCGCCGTCGAGGGGCGCGGCTAGCGCCGCCGCAGCCAGCCGTCGGGCCAGTACGTGGTCTCGACGCGGCTCAGGCGCTCGTCGAACGGGGGCGCCGGCGGCTCCAGCACGAACTCGGGATGGCGCGCGACGAAGTCGGCCACCGCCGTCGCCGGGTTGTCGTCGCGCCAGGCGGCGGTGCCGCGCGGCGTGTCGTGCAGGTCGCGCATGATCCCGTCGTTGACGACCAGGTAGGAGCCCGGCGTCACCAGCCCGTGGTAGGCCTCCAGCTCGGCGGCGACGTGGGCCCTCGTGTGGTTGGAGTCGAGCACGACCATGACGCGCTCGCCCGGCCGCACGAGAGCGTGCACGCGCCGGACGGTCTCCGGATCGGTGGAGCCGCCCTCGACGAGCGTGATGAGCGGCGCCAGCGGATGCGCCTCGATGGCGCGGCGGTTGGGCGGGCGGATCTCGACGTCCACGCCGACGACGCGGCCGCGCCCGAGCAGCCGGCACAGGCTCGCATAGAAGACCAGCGAGCCGCCGTGGGCGACGCCGGTCTCGACGATCACGTCCGGCCCCAGGCGATGGATCGCCTCCTGCGCGCGCACGAGGTCGCTCGGCAGCTGGATCACCGGGCGTCCGAGCCACGAGAAACCGTACGAGTGCTTCTCGTTCCAGCCGACCTTCACCCAGAGACGCGAGAGGACGGCGAAGGCGGCGTCGCCGTAGAGCGGCAGGGGCTCGCCGCCGTCGATCGTCAGCTGCGCCGCGTCGGTGTCGATCGTGATCCTCATGGCGCCTCCACGCTCACCGTGTGTGCTCGATCAGCCTGGCCAGGCCCATGTCGAGGTCGAGGTGCGGCGTCCAGCCGAGCCCGCGCAGGCGCGTGACGTCGGCCACGAGCGCGTCCATGCCACGGCCGGCGGGCGGCGGCAGCATCACCAGGTCGGGTTGGCCCAGCCGGTGGGCGATCGAGCGCGCGACCTGCTCGACGGTGTGGCCCACGCCGGTGCCGACGTTGAAGATGCCGTCGGCGCCGCGCTGGGCCAGGTGCAGCAGCGCGCTCGCCACGTCCTCCACGTGGATCCAGTCGCGCAGCGCCGCCGGGGTGCGCAGCATCACCGGCTGGCCGTTCCTCACCCGTTGGATGACGAGGCTCGGCATCCGCGTGGAAGGCTCGCCGGGACCGTAGGGCTGGAAGATGCGCGCCCACGTCAGGTGCGCGCGCGCCAGTCGGGCCGCCGCCTCCAGCGCCAGCCGGAGCTCGTGCTTGGCGCGCGCGTAGGCCGAGGCCGGCGCCAGCGCCGCCCGCGCCTCGTCCAGCCGCCCGGCGGCCGGCGCGTACTCCTCGCAGGTGCCGAGAGCGACGATCCGGCGCGCGCCCTGCTCGAGCAGCCCGCGCGCGAGGGCCACGCTCTCGGCCTGCAGCCGTACGTTCTCGTCTGACGCCCGGTAGTCGGCGGGCTGCGTGATCCACGCCGCGTGCAGGCACGTCTCGGGAGCGAAGCGCGCGATCGCCGTCCACGGCGGCTCGGCCAGCGTGCCGGTGACGATGTCCAGCGCCGGATGCGAGCCCAGCGTGGCCGCGCGCTCGGGCGCGCGCACGAGCGCCAGGACCTCGTGACCCGCGCCCAGCGCCGCGCGGACGAACGCCGACCCGATGAACCCGCTGGCGCCGGTCACGAAGATCCTCACCGTCCGCCACTATAGGCCATGCGCCCGCATTTTCTTTGTGACCGCTGAACGGGCGTTCCATAATCGCGCCGGGATGTCGACGCTGGGCGCGACGGGCTGGGGGCGGATCGGTGCAAACGTCGGGCGCGGGCTGCTGTGGATCATCCTCCTCGCGATCATCGGATTCCTGCTCGGCGCCCCCGTCGCGCACGTCCTCGAGATCCTCGCGAGGATCATCGCGGTCGTCCTGCTCGTTCTGATCGCGGGCGACCTGATCGCTCGGTCATGGCCGGCATCCGGAAGGTGGCCGCGCCCGTCATCGAGGGACTGGCGGCGTTGAAGAAGAAGTACTGGCCGTCTTGACTCACCGGCCCGCGGTCGCCGGCGCGGCCGTCGCGGCGGTGGCGCTCGGCGTGCTGCTCGTCTGGGGGCCGTGGACCACGCCGCCGCCGCCGCTGGTCGGATTCGACGGCAGGCCGATCCCCGCCGCGATCAACGACGCCTCGGCCCAGGCGCGCGTCCATCGCTATCAGCTCTTCCTCGCGGTCCTGGCCGCCGCGTCGCTCGCCATCCTGCTGGCGCCACGCGTGCGGCCGGCGCCAGCGCGGCGCGGCGCCTCTGCGTGGCTCGAGCGGGGCGCGGCGCTGGCGCTCGGCGCGATCGCGCTCGGCGCGCTCTGGCGCTTCAGCGGGCCGGCGCTGGTTGCGCGCACGCACATCGTGCTCTTCGCCGGCTTCTACGGCTTCTACTCGGTGCTCTCGCCACGCTTCTACGCGCTCGCCGTCGCGCTGGGCGCCGTCGCGCTGCCACTGCTCGCGCGCCTGGCGCCGAGGATCCCGGCGCGCACGTGGTGGCTGCTGCTGACCGGCTACACGCTGGCGGTGATGCTGCCGGGCCTGCTGCAGCCGATCGTGCTCGCGCACGCGCCGCCGGGAATGCTGCAGTCCATCGAGTGGCACTACGACGCGGTGCTCGGCGGCACCCACACGCTGGTCGCCGGCAGCGCCGAGCGGCACGTCGGCTACGCCTACCTGCTGGCGGTGCTCACGGCGCTGATCGAGCGCTACACCGGCCTCGTGTCGTTCGCCGCAGACGTCCGGCTGGTGCAGGCGATGAACGTCGCCTTCGCGCTTGCCGCGCTGGCGGCGTGCTACGCCTGGGACCGCGCGCGGCCGCTCGTCGCGCTGCTGGCGCTGGCGCTCGTGCTGCCGTGGGTGCAGAACAACCACCTCAACATCTTCTTCCCCAACCAGTCGGGGCTGCGCTTCCTCTTCTTTCCGCTGACGATCGTCGCGCTGCGGCTGTCGCACCGCGTGCCCGTGGCGCGCGCCGCCCTCGCCGGCGGCGTGTTCGCGGCGCTGGCGCTCCTGTGGAACCTCGAGACCGGCCTGGCGCTGACCGCCGGCATCGCCGTGCATCTCGGCGCGCGCGGCGAGCGGCTGTCGCCGGCCGTGCTGCTGCCGCTCGCGCTGCGCTTTCTCGCCGGACTGGCGGGCGGCGGGCTGGTCGTCGGCCTCGTCAGCGGCGTCGGCCTGGGTCTCTGGCCGCTGGATCTGCTGCGCCGGCTGCTGCAACGCACGGCGGTCGGCTACGGCTACGGCTATCCGCTGTACGTGGACCTCATGGCGCTCCTGCTGCTCGGGTACGCGATCTGGGCGTTGCTCGAGCTGGTCGTCGCCCGCCGCGCCGGCCGGCCCGATCCCTCTCTGGTGGACCGCGGCGCCCTCGGCGTCGTCATGCTGGTGTGGGCTGCCTACTACGTCTTGCAGCCGCATCCGTGGAACGTCTGGAGCTACCTGCTGCCCGGCGGGCTGCTCCTGGCCGACAGTCTCTTCACGGGCGCGCGGCGGCTGCCGCTCGTGCCCTGCGTCCTCGCGGTCACGATCGCGGTGCCGGCGGCGGCGCTCGGCACGGCGCAGACGTGGTGGTCGCTCGACCGCGGCAGCCACCTGGCGTCCGTCGCGGCGCTCGACGCCGGGCGCATCGGCACGGTCGTCTCCGGCGTGATGGTCAAGGCGGCGGACGCGACGGCGATCCAGGCGCGCGCGGCGTATCTCGCGACCGTCCCCGCCGACACCGTCGTCGTCACCGGGGACAGCTACCTGCTCCCCAAGCTGAGCGGGCGCGTGGCGCTGTTCCCGCACCGCGATCCGGCGTACTCCTCCACCACCAGGGCGCAGCTCGCCGAGCTGGCCGGCGCGATTCGCCGCCGCGCGCCGTCGGTGCTGCTGCTCGACGATCCCGTGACGCTCGACGATCTGCACCGGCGCTATTTCGAGCGGCTGGCAGCCGAGCTGGCCGATAGCTACCGGCTGGACGGCGTCCGCTCCGGCTGGTCGGTGTTCACTCGCGCGGCGCGGTAGGGGGAGAACGTACATTCGATTTGCCAAACCGTACATTGACCCTGACGCAGCGCGTTTCGCATCCTCGTCGAGGGAGACATCGCCATTCTCGCCAGAGTGATCATCGTGATCGTCGCCTTCCCCCTGTTCGCCCACGTGATCTTCACGGCGCTCAAGTTCGTCCTCGACCTGGCCTTGCCGAGGGTCGAGGTCGGCCAGCCTGCGTTCGTCGGGCGCGCCGCGCTGGCGGCCGTCGTCGTGGTCGCCGTGCTGGGGTCCTTCAAGATCTGCCGGCGGCTCTGGCCGAGCGCGCCGGCGAGGTGACCCCCAGCGCCCTCGCCGCTCGCCGCGGTCGTTGACCGGACGCCCGCCGTCCGGCAAGCTCCTGGGACCGTGAGCCGACGGCGCCTCCTCGTCCTGCTGCTGGCCGCCGCCTGCGCGCTCGCCGCCGGCGCGGCGGCCGCGCC